>DATFDA010000132.1:0-3202 GCA_035252525.1 Candidatus Angelobacter sp.
GGATACGGCCATGCAGATGAAGGCTAAGCTGATGCCGCCCAACATGAAGCAGTTTGAGGACGCCCTGAAAAATATCGGCGTCAATGTGGACCGTGATGTTGACCAGATCACGTTGGCAGCGTTTCGGAGCAAGGACAAGAACCTCCGGCTTGTCGGTATAGCGCAGGGGATGTTCCCACGCAAGAAGTTGCTGGCCAAGATACAGAAGCAGAAGATCAAAGCCAAGAAGCTCAATGGCTCATTCGTCTATCCCATGTCCGGCGGCATGGTGATGACGTTCCTGGACGACAACACTATGCTGTTTGGCGACCAGTCGGCGGTGCAGGCCTCGCTTGACGCGCGCGATGACAGCGCAGAGAGCCTCAACGCCAATAGCCAGGTCACGGACATGATCGCTTCAGTTGACAGCGGAACGTTGTGGAGCGTGCTGGACGCCAAAGGCACGCAAACCATGATTCAGGGGGCGCTGGGCTCAGCTTCAAGTCTCTCTGAGTTTGACGACATCAAAAAGAAGCTGGTCGGTTCGCGTTACACCGTCGACTTCGACCACGGCGTGGATTTCAACCTGAACGTGGTCACTTCAGACAACATTACTGCCGCGACGCTTGCGTCAGTCCTGAAGGCCGGAATGCTTTTCAAGAAGATGAATGCCACACCCACGGAAAAGACAGCCATCGACGACACCAGCGTGGATTCCGATGCCGGTAAGCTGGTGGTGCACTTCAAAGCGGACGACAAGAGTTTCCAGTCGTTGCTGGATTCGCCCATGTTTGCCGCGGTTACTCACTGAGACGCAGAGCCGCAACAGAAAGATTTCAAAGGGAGCCGGATGACGGCTCCCTTTCTTCTTAGCATGGTGAATGGTGTTGGGCTGGCCTGAGTTAAATTGTGCCGCTCACGGCTTCTCCCAGTTGCTTCAGCAGCTTTTCGTTTCGGCGATACCACATCCATAGCCCCAGCTTCTCCGCCTCCACCAAGCCGGCCTTTGTAAGGATGGACATGTGATGTGAAATGGTGGACTGCGCCAGCTTGACCTGCTCTTCGATATCACAGGCACACATTCCTTCCGGTTTATCCAGCGAACAGGCATTTTTCAATTTCAACAGGCGTAGGATTTTCAGCCGGGTGGGGTCGGCAATGGCTTTCAAGACGGCAACCAGTTGCTTTTCAGAGAGCGGCATGGATCGATGATAATCTATCTGTCTTCTTGAACGTATATCTGAAGTCCCGAGCACAGCGAGGGAACCCTTACAGTTGGAATCAACTTCAAGAATATAGGGATTCCCACCCGCGCGTGGAAACATCACAGAATCGAGCCCGAACCCCCGAGTGCGCGGGTTTGGGATCTTACGAAATGGCGCAACTTTTCCGCCCAGTTAACATCCCATAAACTCAAGCTATGGACGAAACAGGTCTCTTTACCGGCAACGAACGCAGGGAAAAAGAACGGGAGATGAAAGCCGCGGGCCGTCTTCCCTCAGGACAATCTCTCACGCTTAAATGGCCCGTGCTGCACTATGGCTCAGTGCCCCGCTTCGATCCGGCCAAATGGGATTTCAAACTGTGGGGCCTGCTGGAAAACTCCATCCGCTTGACCTGGGATGAGTTCAACAAGTTGCCGCGAGTGCATACCAAAAGCGACTTTCACTGTGTGACGCGCTGGAGCCGTTTTGATAATGGATGGGACGGAGTGGCGTTCAATGACGTGCTCAAGCTTGTGCAACTCAAGCCTGATGCGAAATACGTGCTGGTCCATGCCGAACAAGGTTTCACTGCGAACGTACCGCTCGCCGATCTTCGGCGCGATAACGTCCTATTCGCCACGCACCATGACGGCCAGCCGCTTTCTGCTGATCACGGCTTCCCTCTGCGCCTGATTGTTCCGCATCTGTACGCCTGGAAGTCAGTCAAATGGGTGCGCGGACTCGAGTTCCTTGACCACGATGTCCCCGGCTTCTGGGAGCAGAACGGATATCACATGTACGGGGATCCGTTTAAGGAGCAGAGGTTTGATAGGGACTGAGCAACTGGCAATTGGGATAGCTAAAGCAGACGCCACCATTTTCTGCACGCAACATTCTGCGAGCGACTTTGGTTGGCTAATTGCCAGTTGTTAATTGCTAGTTGCTTATTCAGTGCTTCACAATCGCGTTATACCCATCCGCTGAGAGCCGGTTGCGCATGGTGTCAGCGTCCTGCTGGGTCGAGAACGGGCCCACCTGAACGTGAAAGAGCGCGTCGCCCGTGGCGCTGGCGATGAACACGGGATATTGCTTCTTCCGGAGCGCGGTGGCGAGGATGTCGGCATCCTCCTGCTTCGATACCGCAGCCACTTGCACGGTGTAAGTGCCATTGACATTGCTCTTGATGTCGCTGGCGACTGGGGCGGTGCTTGGCTGAGTGGCCGGAGTGCTGGTGCTGCTGGTGGCAGCGGCGGGCGTTGCCGGCTGCTGCTGCGAACTCGCGTCAGGCGAAGGCGCAGGTGGCGGCGTTTCCGGAGCTTTATTGACGGCTGAAGGCTTCCCTGCCGCGCTGCCGCCGCTCGGAACCGTTCCCACGATTTCCGTCCGTCCTCCGGCGACTGTGCTCTTGCCCAGCAGGTATCCCATGGTGAAGAACACGGCACAGAGAATCGTCAGGGCAAAGAAGATGCCCAGCAGTTTTCCTGTTCCAAGCGTGATTTCGGTATCTCTGGTTTCGTCCAGATCATCCAGCAGACTTGATTTCACCCGACCCGTCCCAAGTTCGGCCATTTTTTCTCCAGCTCTGGTTTTTCCTGAGTTTAACCCTATTTTGCTGGATTTTTACCTGCGTATTTTTCCATGGCGGCCGTCATGGAAGACAGAATGTCAATGGGCAATGGGAAGATGACAGTCGTGTTCTTTTCCACGCCGATCTCCGTGAGAGTTTGCAGGTAGCGCAATTGCATGGTGAGCGGCTCGGATGCCAGCACATGCGCCGCCTCAGTAAGCCGTTGCGAGGCGGCAAATTCCCCCTCTGCATGGATAATCTTGGCACGCTTCTCGCGCTCAGCCTCCGCCTGCTTGGCCATGGCGCGGAGCATGGATTCGGGGAGATCCACCTGCTTCACTTCGACGTTGGCCACCTTCACGCCATAAGGTGACGTGTGCTGGTCGAGAATGCTCTGAATGCGCGCGTTCAGCTTGTCACGATGCGCCAGCAGTTCATCCAGTTCCACCTC
>DATFDA010000133.1:0-4081 GCA_035252525.1 Candidatus Angelobacter sp.
TTTAGATTCTTCCTGTGTCTTGCCTTCAGCATCATCCTGTCATCTGCTACAGCGCAGGCAGCCCGCATGTCTGCGCAGCAAAAGCAGCTCCTTGACCTGGTCAACGCGGAGCGCGTCCGCGCAGGATTGTCAGAACTGCAATGGGATGATCATCTTGCCCAGGCAGCGCGCCTGCACACGCAGCGCATGGCTGATCGCCGCGCGCTCTCACACCAGTTCAGTGGCGAACCTGCGCTGCCTGATCGCGCCGGCTCAGCGGGCGCACACTTCAATTCGGTGGCTGAAAATGTGGCTTACGCGGGCACGGTGGATCAACTGCATGACAACCTCATGCATTCGCCGCATCACCGTGCCAATATTCTCGATCCCAAGTCCAATGCCATCGGGATTGCCTTTGCTGAAAAAGACGGCGAACTCTACGTCACAGAAGATTTTGCTCATGTGCTTACCGACGTCTCGGACAATCAATTTCAGTCGCGGCTGATTACAGCTTTCAACCGCTTGCGCGCGAGCAAGGGCCTTGCCCCTGTCTCCGTGCGCTCCAACGCGAAACTTGAAAAAGCCGCATGCAACGCCAAGCTTCAGCCGAGAACGATCCTTCGGCAATTTCCCGGGGCCACAAACCTGACCATGTTTACCGCTTCACGGCCGGACGACCTTCCTTCGAACATGCAGGAGGCTGCGGTCGATGGCAGGCTTCGGCGCATGAGCATCGGCGTGTGTTTTAAACCGGATCAAAAAGGCGGTTTTTCCACATACTGGGTTGCGGCGGCGTTTTATCCCAACCCTTGACCGACGACCGACCACCGAAAGCCGGTGTCTAAGTACTTGCTGAGCTGGCCTACAATAAAATTCAGCGTTCATGAGACCTGTCCGCCAAACCCTGTTTGCTGCCTTTTTCATCCTGTCATTCTCTTGGCAGGCGCAGGCCAACTCTGACAAGAACGGGCCTACCAAAGTAGAAAAGCGCATCTTTGAATTGCTCAACCTTGAAAGGAAAGAAGCAGCCCTTAAGCCACTCCAATGGAACCAGAACGCGGCTGAAGCGGCGCGCGCCCACGCCAAATTACTGGCAGACAATCGTGAGATGTCGCATCAGTTTCCCGGCGAGCCTGCTCTGCGCGATCGGCTCACAGCCACAACTGTCCGGTTCACCACGGCAGGTGAGAACGTCGCCAAGGCTGATGATCCTGATGAAGCTCACCTTGCACTCATGGGTTCTCCCGGACACCGCGCCAACATCCTTGGTCCGGACTACACCGCAGTTGGCATTGGCGTTGTGGAACGTGACGGCCGCCTTTACGTGACCCAGGATTTTATCCGGCTGGTTCCGGTTTACACAGAAGAACAGTTCCTTCAGGCTTTTACCGCCTCCCTTAACCACGCTCGGGCGGCCAGGCATTTGGCTCAATTGCCGATGCGACAAACCCATGCCCTGCATGATGCTGCCTGCTCGACGGAGGGGGATGCGCACGCTCTTCCCGTGGACCTTGGCTACGCCGGAGAAATCGTTGTCTTCAACCTGTCTGAGCCGGAAAACCTTCCCGCAGAACTGCTGCAGCGTGCTACTTCTCCGCGATGGCGAAATATGAGCATGGGTGTGTGCTTTCGCCCGGACGAGCAGCACGGGAATGGCAATTTCTGGGTTGTAGTGGCGTTGGGAGAGTAAGGCCGCAGTTCGTGATTGATCAAACTATCAGTTAATGGGTAGCACAGCCGCCCTCGGCTGTGCAGAAAGTGCTTTGTGAGTGGAATGTTCATGGAACAGGAGTCGCCGAGAATCAGTATCCGATGATGCAGCCTGCGACGATTTTAATTTAACTGCAGTTCTGATTAGTGTATTCCGCAGAGCCCGACGGCTGGCTGGGCCACAAAAAAGACACAATCACTCTTCTCTGGACGCATCCTCTTCCTGTAGCGCCGTCAACACTTCATCCTCGACATCCCAGTTCTTCAAAATTCTGATGGAAACACCCGCTCCGAAACCGGCCCGGACCAGTGCGCGAAAAACTCTTGCAGCATCTTTATTGTTTGCAGGCTTCTTCATTCGCTTGCGCCGGAGAAATGCCCGTGCCAGTTCCTCTTCATTGACCTCCGCGTAAGCGTTGTCCACGGCCTTTTCGATCACGTCGACGTGCACGCCTTTCACTTTCAAATCAGTTATCACCCGACGCCGGCCGAATTTTTCATTGTCACGACGGAAAGAAGAATATGCTGCGGCGTAGCTTGAATCGTTGAGATAGTTCTGGTCTTTCAAGCGCCGCACAACCAATTCCACCAGCAACTCGCCCAACTCGCCCTCCGGCACTCGCGGGCGCATCAGGCGCTTAAGCTCGGCCACGCTGCGCATTTTGCGCGAGAGCGCGCGCACTGCGTAATCGTAAAGTGCGTCCTCGGTATCGTAGATTTTCTTGGGACGAGGGAAGGGCACTCAGGAAGAATAGCAGAAGCAGATTGGCCGCGAATGAACACGAATGAACAGCATGAAAAAGAAATGGGACCAACCGGCCCCAGATTTTTCTTAGCTGATAGGTATCTCTCGCCTTCGCTGCGGCTCCGACTCGAGACTCGAGACGAATTCCTCCGTGTTCCTCTGTGCCCTCTGTGGTAAAGACTAGATTCTTCCTGCGCCGAAGCCCGCCTGCTCCATCTGCTCGCGGGCCGCATCCGCCGTTGAGTGGATGCCCTGCACCTTGAGCTTGAAGTCGTCAGGGTTGCTGGCGTTTTCGAGCGCCGTTTCGTAGCTGACCAGCCCCTGTGAATACAAATCGTAGAGTGACTGGTCAAAGGTCTGCATGCCGTACTGCGATGTGCCGGAAGCAATGGCTTCATGAATCAGCCGGGTCTTTTCCGGAACCATAATGCACTCGCGCACGAAGGCCGTTGAAATCAGCACTTCGCAAGCCGGTACGCGGCCGGCACCGTCAGCACGCTTCACCAATCGCTGGCTGATGACCGCGCGCATGGTTGCTCCCAATTGCATGCGAACCTGTTTCTGCTCGGGCGGCGGGAAGACCGCGATGATGCGGTTGATGGTTTCCACAGCATCCAGCGTATGCAGAGTAGAGAAAACGAGGTGACCGGTTTCCGCGGCGTGCAGCGCGGTTGAAATCGTCTCCAGGTCGCGCATTTCGCCCACCAGGATCACGTCCGGGTCCTGGCGGAGGCTGGCGCGCAGAGCTGAGGCAAATGATGGCGTATCCACTTCAACTTCGCGCTGGTTGACGAATCCTTTTTTGTCACGATGCAGAAATTCGATTGGATCTTCAATGGTAATGATGTGTTCCGGCCGGCTGGAGTTGATGCGGTCCAGCATGGCGGCCAGTGTAGTCGATTTACCGGAACCCGTGACGCCCGTGACCAGGCACAGTCCGCGTGCCTCTTCGCAGACGTGCTCAATGACTTTGGGGAGGTAGAGCTCTTCCAGTGCGCGAATCTTGGTAGGTATAACGCGCAGCACCAGGCCCACGTTGCCGCGCTGCTGGAACACGTTCACGCGGAAGCGCCCCAGGCCGGCGACGCCGTATGCCATATCGAGTTCGGCTGCTTCCTTGAACTTCTGCTTCTGCCGATTGGACATCATGCTGAAGGCCATGTTCAACATGTCCTCGGCCGAAATGCGTGGCTGGTCGGTCAGGGGCACAAGTTCACCGTCCACGCGGACGTGGGGATAGTTGCCGACTTTCAGGTGCAAGTCAGATGCCTTGCGCTCCATGGCAATGCGAAGCAGATCGTCAATATGCATAGTGCAGTCTTACCTCAAACCCAGGCTCGGGAAATGCCGCAAAATGGCAGCAAGGTAACACTCCGCGTCACGCCGTGCAATCAGGCTTCATGCTGAGCATAGCCGCGCGCAAAAATAGAGAATCCTGAGTAAAACCTTTGCCATCAAGAGTGTAGGGCTACTTGGGGATGACTACAATGTTACCTATGACACAGAACGCCAATTGGCCTCGCGTGGTGGTGGTTGGCGGGGGCTTTGCCGGTCTGAACGCGGCCAAGGCCCTCAAAAAGGCTCCGGTCCGGGTCACAGTGCTGGATCGTAAGAACCACCATACCTTCCAGCCCCTGCTTTACCAGG
>DATFDA010000134.1:0-12418 GCA_035252525.1 Candidatus Angelobacter sp.
CCTTCATGCCCGCTGGTCTTCCACAGATTCACGCGGAAGACATGGGGCGTGTACACCAGCGAGTAGCCCCGCTTGAGGTACTCGTCCCGCATCCAGTCTTCCATCTCCTTGCGGATGATGCCGCCCTTGGGATGCCAGAAAATCAGGCCCGGCCCAGCCAGTTCCTGAATGCTGAACAGATCAAGCTGCTGGCCGAGCACGCGATGGTCACGCTTTTTGGCTTCTTCCAGCATATGCAGGTGCTGGTCGAGATCTTTCTTGCTGAAAAATGAAGTCCCGTAAATGCGCTGAAGCTGAGGATTTTTCTCATCGCCCAGCCAGTACGCGCCCGCGATGTTGAGCAGCTTGAAGGCTTTGATCTTTCCGGTGGAAGGCACATGCGGGCCACGGCAGAAGTCCACAAATTTGCCATTGCGATAAGTTGAAATAGGCTCGCCCGGTTGGGTGAACTGCTCAATGAAGTGGACCTTCATGAAGTCGCCTTCAGAACGGAAGCGGTTCAGCCCTTCATCGCGCGAAATGTACTCACGCGCAAACTTTTCGTCGCGCTGCACCACTTCACCCATGCGCTTTTCAATGCGCTCCAGGTCTTCCGGCGTAAACGGCGTGGGACGATAGAAATCATAGAAAAAGCCGCTCTCGGTTGGCGGACCGTGGCCCAGCTTGGTCTCCGGGAACAGTTCCAGCACGGCGGTGGCCAGCACGTGCGCAGAAGAGTGGCGATAAACTTCCAGGGCCTCAGGGTCCTTGTCGGTCAAAAGGCGCAGCTCAACGTCTTCTTCCAGCGGTTTGGTCAAATCCGCGAATTGCCAACCGTCCTTTGACTTCTGCGCATGCATACTGGCCGGAGTCTTGCCGCCGTCAGCGGATTGCCCGGTTCCGCCAGGCTGCTCAGGGCCCGACTGCCGACTGCTGAGTGCTGAGTGCTTTTCTGCTGATTGCTTGACCTTTGCCACCAGCGCTGCGTCGGCGAGCCGAGGGCTGATTGACTTGGCGATCTCCAGCGGCGTGGTGCCGCGAGCCACATCTTTCTTGCTTCCATCCGGAAGCGTCACTTGAATCATGCTGGTCTGGACAGTTTGCGACATAGAGCCATTTTGCCTAAGATTCGAGTTTACAACATAAGAACAGCTCTCCCTCTACTCCGCCGCGTGCGCGGGAAACGCTGTGATCCCTCGACTCTCCTCCAGCGTCTTGCTCGATTCGGATTTCCTGACTGTGCAAGTTGCTGCGTCTTGAATGTCTCAGACTTAATTTCCTGCTGCCCGTTTCATCCTTTCCGGCTACAATCCTGTCTCACCCATTAGGGAGCTTAATCGTTCAAAATGAAATGGATCAGGTGGTTAGCCCTGCTCGCGGGGATTGTTATGTTCGCCGTTAGCTTCATTTTGCCGGCAGTCTCTCAAGCGGGTTCATCGAGCGGAGTTCCAGGAATTGTCTGTGCCACCAATACTTTACGCATTCCGTGGACCAAAGATGGCGCGAGCCTGCTCCACCAGAACCCCCTACAGTATTTTTCACTCCTGTTAAGCGGGTGGATTAATCCACTTTTCCTTGTCAGCCTGCTGCTAGTTCTGATAAAACCAAGATGGATCTTTGCGAGTTTGCTCAGATATGCCGTAACTCTGATGTTCATTGCCTGCTGGGTGGTGTTCTATCAGATCCACCTGTATCCGCGGCAGGGCTATTTCCTCTGGATGTTCGGAATCCTGCTGGCCCTGTATTCGAACCTGTTTTCCCGGGCTCCAAAGAGTGACCGGGAAATGCGATAGAGGCAAAAAGAGGCGGCTATCATCGCGCAAGTCTATTCAAGTAATCTGGGAGAAGGAAATAAGGCTATGGATGTTCAGCAAAAGACGGTACTGCCCACCCGGGCTGAATTAAAAATTTTGCAGGTGCTTTGGGGCCTGGGAAACGGAACAGTGGAAGATGTGATCAGCAACTCTACGGTTACGCCCAAGCCGAATTACAAAACCACACAGACCATTCTTCGCATCATGGAAGAAAAGGGCCTGGTCCGGCACATGAGCCGCGGCCGTGTTTTCGTTTTCGAGCCCTGCGTGAGCCGGGAAGAAGTGGGAAGGCTCTCAGTTCAAACCCTGCTCGACCAGAATTTCGGCGGATCACCCTCTGAACTGCTCATTAATTTGCTGGAAAGCAGCCCGGTAAAGGAATCTGAGCTGGAAGAGCTGGAAACATTGATTCGCAACTACCGCCTGCAGAAGACGCAGCCGGCCAAGTAAGAGCACAGCACCACGGAGTCTTTTCTTCCCTTTATGGGACCGTACTCTCTCCATCTCGCGGGAGCGCTGCTCACCTTTATCCTCAAGGTAGCGGCGGGGTTCGTGCTTTGCCTCGCTTTGGCTCGGCTGCTGCCCAGTCCACGCCATCGGTTTCTTACCTGGTTGGGCTTCCTGTTGGCCTCCGGTCTGTCCTGGGTTGCGCTTCTAACGGACCAGATCGTTTCTCTCCTGGCACATTCGGCTGCTACGGCGAGCTTTGCCGGGTCAGCCGGCAGGCCCGCTGGCGAACATCTGCTGGTACCGGAGAGCTGGAGCGTATGGATTGGGCGCGGAGCAGAGCTGCTGGGCGCCATTTATCTGGTTGTTGCGCTTACACTCCTTGCGCGTGAAGCCCTCAAGCATCTGCGGCTGCGCGCCTGGCTGCGGCATGGAAAAAAGCCTTCAGTTGAGCTTCAGCAGATTTTCGAGAGGCTGTGTCGCGATTTCAACATCCGGCGTTGCCGTCTGATTGTTTTGCCCCATGTAAGCACCCCGGCAACGGTTTACTGGTGGACGCCGCGCATTGTTCTTCCTGATGTTTGTGAACAGCTTGTCCCGTCGCCGCAAATGGAAAACATTTTGCGTCATGAGCTGATTCACACATTGCGTTGTGACTATCTCTGGGCCACTCTCGGCGATCTGCTTTGTGCACTGCTCTTTTTCCATCCCGCTGTGTGGCAGGCGCGCAAGAGAATGAACATGCAGCGTGAGCTGGCGTGCGATTTGAGCGTGGTGGAAAGCCGCCCCGAACAGCGCGCGGACTACGCAGATAGTCTGGCTCGCTTTGTGCGGCTTGCCATGCTAAGGCAGACTCCTGGCCTGGGCGTCGATTTTGCCGCCTCGCCATCGCTTCTTGGCACCCGGATCCGGCACATCCTTGCCGAACCGCCACAGGTCTCCCATTGGAAAAAGCTGTTGGACGATGCGGCGTTTGTAGGCTTCATCGTGATCTTTGTCTCAGTCTCTCACGCGTTGTCAATCTCACTCGACTTCAGCGCCCAGCCGCAGTCACAGTCTCAAAGACTTGCGGCCCCATCTCCGGCCCGAGTCTTGCCCGCGAGAAATACGCTTGTCCCGCACCGCCGCCACAACCGCCTGACCGTGCCTGTGGCTTATCAGGACAGCCTCACCACCCTGCCGCTGCAGAATCGCGTGCAACCCGGTCTGCCGGAGTCTGATTGGCAACAGCCCCAGGATTGGAACAACCAGGATGTCTCCACTTATGGTGAGCCTACATTCATCGCAGCCTTGCCGGCAGGGGTCCCGCCAGCCTTAATGCAAGACGTTGTGATGGGAGAATTACCAGGCACAGCGGCACTTTTCCGCGGTGAGCACCGCGCACACGAACACCACAAGAGGTAAGCGCCCTCAGTGACTTCGAATGAAGTAAATCTTCTGGCCTCGCTCGTGCGAAATTGGCTACAACTCAGTGGAAATACTCTTGGCATTACAATTCCTGCATGCGTTTAGCAGGCAAAGCGGCCATCGTAACCGGAGGGGGCAGCGGAATTGGAAAAGCCATTGCCGCAGCCTTTGTCCGCGAAGGAGCCAAAGTAGCCATTTGCGGACGCAATGCGCGCAAATTGGTGCAAGCTGCTTCGGATATCGGTCCTCACTGTCTTGCTCTCACGGCTGATGTTTCGCGTTCAGATGAAATTACCCGCGTTGTGAAGCAAACTCTGGAAGAATTTGAACGGCTGGACATTCTGGTAAACAACGCGGGCATTCTCCTGGCTGGTACCGCTGAATCGCTTACAGACGAGCAGTGGGAGCAGACTTTCAACACCAACGTGCGCGGCGTGTGGCAGCTTTCGCGAGCAGCTTTGCCCCACATGCGTAAAGCCGGAAGCGGATCCATCATCAACATCGCCTCAGTGCTGAGTTCTCTGGGCGCGCGCAACCGCGTTGCTTACGCTGCTTCCAAAGGCGCCGTTCTGGCCATGACGCGAGCCATGGCCCTGGACCATGCTGAAGAAAATATCCGTATCAACTGCATCTGTCCTGGGATTGTGGAAACGGAGATGGTGGCGGCCTTCAACCTGGATGATAACGCACGTCAGCAGAGAATGGCTGCGCATCCCATGGGCCGCTTCGGCCAGCCGGAGGACATTGCTGGATTGGCAGTATTCCTCGCGAGCGATGAGGCGCGCTGGATCACCGGCGCTGCATTCCCCGCCGACGGCGGTTATAGCGCCCATTAGCCAACAACGGAGAACCCATGAAGAAAAAGAGTGGACGTCAAAAATCAACTCCGGCGCCAACCCTGCCGGTTGCGGACGTTCTCCAGTTTGAAGCTCTGGCGCGCAAGAAGCTATCGCAGATGGCTTATGACTATATCCGTTCCGGTGGCGCGGACGAAATAACGATGCGCGAAAATCGCCTCGCTTTTGAGCGGCTGGCGCTGGCGCCGCGTGTTCTCACCGACGTGTCACAGATCGATACGCGCATTTCTCTGTTCGGCGCTGAGCTACCTTCGCCCATTCTGCTTGCTCCCATCGCCTATCAACGCGTCTTTCATCTTGAAGGCGAGCTTGCCACCGCGCGCGGAGCCAGTGCCGCAGGTGCGCCTTTTATCGTCAGCTCGTTTACAACTACAGCCATTGATGAGATTGCCGGCAGTACGCAGCAGCCCATCTGGTTTCAACTTTACGTTCAACGCGACCGCGCCTTCACGCGAGACATGGTGGAGCGCGCCATAGCGCAGGGCTGCAAAGCAGTTTGTCTCACTGTAGATAGTCCGGTGCTTGGCTGCCGCTATGGGCAGCTTCAATTTGCCCTGCCTGCGGGCATCGAATGCATGCACGTTCGCGGCCTTGCGCAGAAGCTCATGGCGAAACGCCATCAACTGCGCGGTCATGGGATTTACGATGTGTTGTTTGATCCCAGTTTCAACTGGCACGATCTGGAGTGGCTGCGATCTTTTAGTGGCGTGCCGCTCTTGCTCAAAGGCGTGCTTACCGCCGAAGACGCCGCGCGTGCGATTGAGGCAGGCGTGGACGGTATTATCGTTTCAAACCACGGCGGTCGCAATCTGGATGCGCTTCCCGCCGCCATTGAAGCCCTGCCGCGTGTAGTGGATGCAGTGCGCGGGCGCATACCGGTGCTCATGGACAGTGGCATCCGTCGCGGAACTGACATTCTCATGGCCTTGGCCTTAGGCGCACGAGCTGTACTCGTGGGCCGTCCTTATGCCTATGGACTGGCTGCCGCAGGCGCACAAGGAGTAGAGCGGGTGATTCGCATCTTACGCGAAGAACTGGAACGCGCCATGGCGCTCACGGGACGGCGCTCGATCGCGGAAATTGATTCTTCTGTGCTCTGGAACCACTCGCAGCCGATTTCCGCCAGTTCAGCCGCGCAATAGATTTCCTACATACTCTCAAGCAAACGGGCCGCCTGCGAACGGCGGCCCTTTGTTCGGTTCTTTCCCGCTTGGGCCTTACCTCCGCGGCGGCTTCTGCTGCTGTTGCGGAGGCTGTGGCTGCTTCGGCTGGTCCGCTGCTCTAGGGTTAGTTACCGGCGAGGCATTCTCCTCCTGTTCTCGAATCGGCGGCAATTCTTTCTCAATGGGCTTGCGCGGGAACATCTGGTCGCGCTGCGCCGCCAGATAAACAAAAGACGCCACGATCACCGCAGCCTGCTTTAGATCGTCGGGTTGCAGGCGATCGTAGACGTCCATATTGGAATGGTGAGTGCGCGTGTCGTACTCCACCGGGTCCTGGATGAATTGGAAACCCGGGATGCCGACGGCGTCGAAAGAAAGATGGTCCGTGCCGCCGGTATTGCGCATGGTGAGCGTGTCCATGCCCAGATCGTGGAACGGCTTCATCCAGGCTTCAAAGATCGGTTCCACAGCGGCATTTTCCTGCATGTAAACCCCGCGAAGCTTGCCTGTCCCGTTGTCGACGTTGAAATAAACTGAGACCTTGGATTGCTCGCCTTCCTTGATGCTCATGGGACCGGCATCGCGGCGGATCACTGTGGGATCACCTTTACGTTCAGCATCGGTGTACGGTGGGCGGCTTCCGAAGTGATGCGCCACGTACCATTGCGAGCCCAACAAGCCCTGCTCCTCGCCGCTCCACAGCCCAATGCGAATGGTCCGGCGCGGCTTGATGCCCAGCGCCTTCAGGATGCGGACGGCTTCCATCATGATCACAGTGCCTGCGCCGTTGTCTGTGGCGCCAGTACCCGCGTGCCACGAATCAAGATGCGCTCCCAGCATCACCACTTCATCCTTCTTGTCCGTTCCCGGGATTTCCGCAATGGTATCCCACTGCGTCATGGCGTCATCGTAAAAGTTGTTCTTCACGTTGAGCTCAAGCTCAACATCCTTCTTTTCCGCCAGCAGCCGCGCAATGCGGTCCCAGTGTTCCTGGGCGATTGTGATCTGCGGCGTGCCCACAGTCAGCCCTTCTTTATATGAGCCGCCCTGCTGGACGAACACTGTGCCGCCGCCCAAATTGCCGCGGCTGTGATCGATAATTGCCAGCACCTTCTCTTGATCAAAGAACTTGCTCAACTGCTGGAGAAAACGGAAACGCCGGCGGAACTCAGCAAACCGCGCCTCATTGCGCTCACTCGGAATCTCATACTGCTCAATCTCCTCCAGTGATTTCTCGTTGTAGCGTTCTGAGAGCGGCTCAGCCGATGGCTTTACCTCCGGATCATCGCCAATCAGTACGATCTTGCCCGCCAGTTTGCCGCGATACTTCTCTTCATCCTGCGGTGTGCGGATATTCACCCGCACCACCTGCCCTTTTACCGCCCCGTTGGTGCCGGGCGTCCAGGCTTTTGCGTAAGCAATGATTGGGGCGATATCCGGCGATACCATGCGGACGTTGACGTATTCGTTAGCCCAGCCACGCCCGAACGGGCTCCAGGGCTCCAGGTGGGCATTCACCAGTCCGAAGGACGTAAGCTGGTCGCGCGTCCATTCATTGGCTTTCTTCATGTTGGGCGAGCCGGTGAGGCGCTCACCAATGCCGTCCATCAGACCACTGGCAATTTCCATGATTTTGGAATTGTGAAAGCCTTCATAACGAATGCGAGTGATGGTATCCAGGTCAACTTTTTCCTGGGCGGTTGCGACATTGAAACCCAGGAAGCAAATGGCAGACAACAGCATGGCGGCGAGACGCCGGGAAATGTTCATCAAAATGACTCCTTGAATTGCAGCCTTATGAGGGGGCAGAAAAGTGTAAACGGAGCGCCAGCAAGCGTCAAACACTTATCGGAGAACTGTGGGTTCTATTTTTCAGCCGGCACCCGCCGGAAGACTCGGAATAAGCTGATCATAAATCCCGCGAACGCTGCAAAGAGGGCCACCGGGGCGGCCACCTTGTAAGTAAGGGACATATCCGGATGGGTATGGCTGAATCCCCAATAGAGAAGAAGGAAAAAACAAAGAAAGGCCACGGAGAGAAAGAAACAGATCACACCTGAGACCAAACCAATTCCCGCGCAAATGGCAAATTTTCCCATAAAGACCAGTCGCACTGCCTGAGAGGCAACGCTACGTTAAAATAATACAGTGGATCAGGCAGCCCATCTAGAGATGCGCCCGGCGCAGGAAATCATCCGGAGCGTGCGCGTCAACCAGTCTCCCAACGGCATCTGCTACGCAACGGCAGGCGACGTAACGCTCCCCTCAGATGAGTTGGAGCGCATGCTGGAGGCCATTCCGCGCGCAATTGCCGCCGCACTCGACCGCAAAGCGTTTTACTTTGTCCCACTTACGATTGGGGACGGCGATAAAACCCTGGTAGCGGAGCACTTTGATCCGGCGTTGACGGACCATGCCTTATGCCATCGAAACATCGAGTCGGGCGATTCGCAGTGCGTCTTCATCTCAACCCGCCTGCTGGAAGACCGCTTTTCCATAGCTTTTGAGTTCTATATCAATGTCGGGCACGCTTTTGTTGACCGCGCCGGCATCTCCCATGAATTCGCTGATCTGGTTTGGGAACAGGCCACAGAAAATGTCCGCGGTGAGACCAGCCTGGATGCCTTTGAGTTTCGCAAGCAGGCGCTCGCTTCGGGACGTGTGGATGAGAAAGCCAAGTCCGAGTATCTGGGAACCACGTTTTCTGACGCTATTGCCATTTACCTGCTTTCACTTTCCCTTGACGTGGACTACTACGAGCTGCGCGAACGTGAGTATCCGCTGCTGGCGCCTGCGGCTCTGGCTGCGCGCCTGAAAAAAATTGCCGAGCTGTTTCCGCCCAATCCTGGTTTCCAGTTCAACATCTATTACCGCCGGCGGCACGGATAAGATGCCGCGTTCCTCTGCCGCACAAGCAGCTTGCAGTATGCTGTGGCATGGCTGCTCAAGAGGTTTGGAGCCAAGTGACTGAACTCTAAGTAACGAGGCCGGCCACGCGCAGAGCTCCGCTGCATTAGGAGCATCCATAGCAATCCGCAGATGCAGATCACTTGAGCAGTTTGCGGCGAAGCGACAAGAAAAAATGATTGCACACTTGAGAGGAAGGCTGATTGCCAAACATCCCAACCAGGCCGTGGTTGAGGCTGCTGGCGTGGGGTACGAAATCAATATCAGCATTCCCACGTTTTCTGGCCTTCCTGCGCTCGGCGCTGAAGTTGCATTGTTCATTCATACCCATGTACGCGAAGACGCATTGGCGCTCTTTGGCTTTTTGCGGGTGGAGGAGAAGCAGCTCTTTGAGAAGCTGATCGGCGTGAGCGGCATCGGTCCCAAGCTGGCCATTACCATCCTGAGCGGAATGCAGGCGGAAGCCATGGTGGCAGCCATCAAGGGCAACAATGTTGCGCTGCTGACCCGGATTCCCGGGATCGGGAAAAAGACAGCGGAACGCATGGTGCTGGAGCTGCGGGACAAACTGGAGACGTTTGGCGTGGCCGCAACGCCTGCGGCTTCGCCTCTTGAGCAGGATGTGCTTTCCGCCCTGGTTAACCTTGGCTACAACCGGGGATTGGCTGAAAAGGCCGTGTCGGGGCTGGGCGATAGCTCAGGCCAATCGTTCGATGCTCTTTTTCGCAAAGCCCTGGCGGCCTTGGCAAAGTAAGAACCTCCGGCAAATGCTGTATTTCTCCCCCTTCATCTCCCGCGCTACACTGGTGCGCACTGAATGCGAATCGTCCGTGCCATTGCGGTGCTGCTTTTTTTCACGGGAGCCTATCTCCACGGCGGCGACAAAGTTGCGCGTAAGCAGACTCAGAGCTATCAGCTTCGCCCGGACCAGACCGCCAATTTGCCGGAAGGCAAGCTGGTCACTGCAAAACAGAGCTGCGAAAACTGGGCCGTGGCTGCCGGCCTGGAGATGATGCTGGAGAAGAAAGGCGTCTCTCTCGACCAGAATTTCTGGGTGATGCGCCTGAACTACGGCGAATTGTGTGCCGATCTCCCCTCCATTGACGCGCTGGCCAAAGTAGTGGACGGCGAGTTTGTGCTCGATGACGGCCGCCACGTGCGCCTGGAACTTGAGTTCACGCCGGGCGCTCCCGGACAGGTAGATTCCATCATCGCCGGCCTGCAGCAGCAACAGGTGGCATTGCTGATCTTCCGCGGCCATCCGTATTACATCTCCGGCGTTACCTATGACGAGTACATCGGCAAAGACGGCAGCCGCCTCTTTGTGATCAAGGAGATGCGCCTGGCCAACACCTTCTTTGGAAAGCCGGGTATCGCCTTTGAACGCGGCAGAGACAATCCGGATGAGATTGAGGGGATTGTCACGGTGAACGTAGCAGCCATCTAACCTCGGCTTTCCGAACTTTCTTCCAGGAATCAAACAGCATATGTGGCAAAAAATCGCGCTTGCATCCGCTGCTTTGGTAATAGCATTGACGGCTGGCGTTGGTTCAAAATCGCCGCTGCCGGACCCCACTCAGGCAAAGCAACAGCTTCTAAGGCTGGAAGATCAATGGCTCCAGGGTTTGCAGAATCCCCAAGTGCAAGAGCAAATTCTGGCCGATGACTTTGTTCATGCTCTCCCTTCGGGCTTCATCACAAAGAAAGACCAGTTAGATTTCCTGCGCAGCCGGAAACAACCTGCCGACAATCTGAAGCGGCACTTTGAGGATCTCCGCGTGCGTATCTACGGCACAGCGGGGATCGTGAACGGCATGGTTGTGGCAACTGATAAGGCCGGTAATGTGGTGAAAAAGACGGTGTTTACTGACGTGTTCGGTTATCGCGACGGGCGTTGGCAGGCGGTGAATGCGCAGGAGAATGATTACCAGCCACGACCCACGAGTAAGTGATACGTCTTGGGCGCGACAAAGCGGCTGAAATTCAGGTGGTTTAAACCGCAACCCTGGGCACGCTCTAAAAACAAGGAATACCAATCACCTTGCGTGTCCCTGTCTTCTCCGTACCACATCCCCTTTGGTCCGAACAGCGGCAGGCTTCTTTTTTTGTTGGTAAGCGCGAATCATCTCTCTTCGCAATAATGCATTCGCCTTTGTCTGATAACCCGGCCCTTCTGCCTTTAACCATGCAAGCACATCGGTATCGAGACGCATTGTTACGGCCTTCTTTACGGGCCTGTACATTAGGCCGCGTACTCCCTTTCGCAGCATCTCTTCGCTGAGTTCCGGAATATCAGAAAGATCTATGTCCTGCTCCGGGAGAGCAGCTATGGCTTTTAGCTCTCTTTCGCGCTGCTTTCTAGTCCATCTCTTCATAATACTTCCTTTCCTTTCGGCTGGCTCTCCTGGCAGATATAATCCGTGTAATCTCCTCCCCACCTTGAAAGCGAATTGTGTGCACCACTAACAGAACCACCAGGTTGGGCAGGCTGCCTATTGTCCAAAAACGTTCCTCCGCAGCGGAGGATGAATCGCATATTGTGAGGCACAATGGATCGAAGAAAACCTCACGCGCGAGTTCGAAGGAGATCCCGTGTTTCTGCTCATTACGACGGTTTTTCGCTTCATCCCACTCAAAAACCATCAAGGACAGTCTAGGCTGGGCTGCTGAACAATGTCAATACAGAACGGTATGTACTACTTTCCAATACAAAAGCTGCTGAAGATCAGATTTAGAATGTCATCCGTGGTGGTCTCGCCGGTGATGGCGTCCAGCGGGCGCAGTGCTCCGTAGAGATCGAGCATGATCATCTCATGCGGGATTCTGCGTTCCACGGCCTGGCGGGCATCTTCAAGGCTGGCGATGGATTCTTCCACCAGGCGCCGATGGCGCACGTTGGTGAGAAAGCCGCTTTCCTGCTCTGCGCCGCTGTGGCCTGAAATGGTATGCAGAATTTCATCACGCAATTGTTCAATCCCCTGGCCGGTAAGCGCGGAAGTTCGAAAAACCCTGAAGCCGTCAATGCTCAGTGACCGCGCGCCATCAAGATCAGCTTTATTGGCCACTGCCAGTACCCGACGGTTCTGACAGGCGGCAAGCAACTCACGATCGTGACCAGAGAGCTCCTGCGTGATGTCAATCACTACCAGGACCAGATCAGCCTCGCTGAGTGCTTCATAAGACTTGCGGATGCCGATGCTCTCGGCTTCATCAACCGCTTGCCGGATTCCCGCAGTATCAATCAGCTTTACTGGGATGCCACCCATGGCAACGGTTTCGGTCACCAGGTCGCGTGTGGTTCCAGGCGTTGCGGTGACAATGGCTCGTTCACGCTCCACCAGCCGGTTGAACAGACTTGATTTCCCCACGTTCGGCCGGCCAACAATTGCCAGCGTCAGCCCTTCATGCACGATTTTTCCATAAGCAAACGACGCGCGCAGTTGCTCCAGCGGCTGCTGGATTGCGTTGATGCGCTGGCGAATTTCATCCGAGGGCAGAACAGAAACATCATCTTCGGCGAAGTCGATTCCGGCCTCCATCACCGCAACCAGGTCCATCAATTTCTTCTTTACGGGTTGCAGTCGCTTGGAGAGAGCGCCCTCAAGTTGCTGGGCAGCGACTTTGGCCTGGTAGAGCGTCTGCGATTCAATCAGGTCGCGCACGGCTTCGGCCTGAGTGAGATCAATGCGGCCATTGAGAAAGGCGCGCATGGTGAACTCGCCTGGCTCGGCCAGCCGTGCCCCTCGTGCAGTCGCGATCTCCACAACGTGACGCAGCACCACCGGCGAGCCATGCGCCGAAATCTCCACGACATCATCCGTTGTGTAGGAATGCGGTTTGGCGA
>DATFDA010000135.1:0-3132 GCA_035252525.1 Candidatus Angelobacter sp.
TTCACAACTGAATATATCGAATTACGGCTGCATACCGGCATTTTCATGGCTGGGGGTGTCCGCAGGTCATGAGTATTTTGAAAACCAGCACCCGGCACTCACCATTCGGGCCATGTCCTGCATGTTTATAAAGTAGTAAAATCAGGAATGACTGATTGGGATCCGGTGTTCGAACCAAACCCGAAATCGCGGGGATCAACGCCGGGGATGAATCGTGTAAGTCCTTATTTTTCGGGTTGACGAGGTGGGGTGGGGGGTGCGTGGCTAAGGTTAACCAAATTGCAAAATCGCGGTAATCGGCGAGGCAAAAGCTAACCCCATTTACCGCAACGGACGCAAAGGGCGCAAGTGTGGAACAGTGCGACCCTCTGCTTAACTGATCGCCGGGTATTGAATGCCGATCCCCGGCGATGAGTCGGGATGAATGGCGATGAATGCGGACCCGGGGGTATGGCGAAGCTGGCTGAGAGTGCATGCAGAGGGAAAGACAATCGCCAACATCGCAACTGATCGCCGTGATCGGAAAAGCAAGGGCTCAGGAGCGCACCAGGAAACGGAAAAGACGAGCCTGCTGAGTCAGGAGCCTAACTACACGCGGAACAGGCGTTGCAGTTTAGCGGTTCGGAGCGGAGCAACAGCAAAAAACGAGAGGCAGGTTCTCCTCTCGTCTTCGCGATTAGCGTTGCGTTATTGGAAAAGAATAACGACGCTATTAACGTCTGCTATTTTTCGAGCGCTACAAGAGGCTCAGAAAAGCCTGAAGTCCACTTCCAGCGTCATGGCCACAGCTACGGGCTGGCCATTCCTTTTGCCCGGCTCAAACAGCCAGGTCCTGACTTTTTCCAGGGCCTTCTGGTCCAGGCCCATGCCGAGACTGCGAACCACTTTCAGGTTATGCGGCTTGCCGTCAGGGCCGATGACGGCTGAGAGCGTAACCGTTCCCTGGTACTTGGCTTTGCGGGCTTCCTCAGAGAAGTCCGGCTCAGGAGTGAACTTTGCCACTGGCGGAGTCACGCCGATGTCGCCAATGGAGTAGATGCCGCCGCCAAATCCACCGCCTTCTCCGGGGCCGTGGCCGGGGCCGCTGCCGGAGCCAATGCCATTGCTCTTGCCTGAACCAATGCCGCCGCCGGAACCGGGACCATTGGAAGCCGGACCGGAAACGCGGGTCGACATGGGATTGCCCAGGTTTGGCATGTTGGGATTATCAGGCAGCTTCACCTTGGGAGGAGCAACCACGGTGGCTTCCATGGCGAGCTTGGGCTTTTGGTTCTTGATCTCAACCGTGGGCGGCGTGAACTGCTCAGGAGCAACTTTCGGCAGTTTGCCCTTGGACTCAAAAACTTTGGCATGTTCGCCGCCGCCACCGCCGCCAGCCAGCGGCTTAACGGCAACAGCGGGCTTCATCACTGGCTGATAGTCAGTGAGAGGAGGAGCAATCAAAGTGACATCCTCTTTCTTGACTTCCGCCTTGGGCGAGCGCCAACTGATGATGGAGACAGCAATCAAGCCGGCAATGGCCAGTATGTGTACTGTCAGCGAGCCGGTGGCTGCTTTCCTGGGGTTGCGATGAGTCCAGATTTCCCGGACCTGAACCGGACGAGAAGTCAGACGCAACGGCGGAAGTTTTTCCGGGAACACGAGTTCCCACAGGTTCCTGATCAGAGAACCCAGCATGGAGCGATGCATCTCAGGAAGGCCGGATAGACGTGGACCTTCGCTCAGAAAGCGCTGCTGCGGGGGAGGAGGAAGTATAGCCTGATTCGCCATGAGGTCGACCCGTTTTACCTTTTCACTACCAACCTTGAGTGGTTTGTGTTCTTCACCACCAAACTCATGTGGTCTGGATTCATTCATAGGAGATGAGCGAATTAAGGTGCAAGTTGCTTCCAGCAGAGGCGTCTAAGAGAAGTTTCTCCGGCTTTGAGGCAACACGCGACACAAGAAAACTGAACGAAAGAGGGCGCGACAAATTATTGATTTGCTGAAGAAATAGATTCCTGCTCACAGGAAATGGTTTTGTTAAAAGTCGTAAATTTCAATTGGGCAGCACGAGGAAAATGATGACATTTATTGTTCCGGATTAAGCAACTGGATGTAGACCGGAACCGGGCTCGCTCAAAGGAAGCAATTAAGTTCAGTGATACGAATGCAGAAAATCGCTGCTTCCAGTTTCGCATCATCGAACCATGGCTATATAACCACCGCGCAGCGGTGGATCAATGTGGAGCGCAGTGACAGCTATAATAGAGGTTCAAACCATTTGCAGCCGGAGAGACGATGAGTGAGCCGCTGGAGCTCAAAAAAACCTTAAACCTGCCCAAGACTGACTTTCCCATGAAAGCCGGCCTGCCCCAGAATGAGCCCAAGTGGCTGGAAAAATGGGAGAAAAACGATTTGTATGGCCAGATCCGGCAATCGCGCCAGGGCAAGCCGGTGTACGTCCTGCATGACGGCCCGCCGTATGCCAACGGAGCCATCCATGAAGGTCACGCGCTCAATAAATGCTTGAAAGATTTTGTCGTTAAATCAAAGACCATGGCGGGCTTTGATTCTCCTTACGTTCCGGGATGGGATTGCCACGGGTTGCCGATTGAAATCAAAGTGGATGAAAAGCTGGGACGCAAAAAACTGGAGATGAATCCGGCGGACGTCCGCAAGGCTTGCCGCGAATACGCGCTTAAGTTCCTGAACCTGCAACGCGAACAATTCAAGCGACTGGGGATTCTGGGACGGTGGAATGAACCATATTCCACGATGGACCCGCAATACGAGTCCACCATTGTGCGCTTGTTATTTGAGTTCATGGAAAAGGAAGCCGTCTACAAAGGTCTTCGCCCGGTGTACTGGTGCATCCATGACAAGACGGCGCTGGCGGAAGCCGAAGTGGAGTATGAAGCGCATACCAGCCCAAGCATCTGGGTGAAGTACCGGATGACAAGCGCGCCAGAGAAGATTGACACTGCTCTCGCCGGCAAGCGTGTAAACACTATTATCTGGACCACCACGCCATGGACCCTTCCCGCATCGATGGCTGTGGCGTTTCATCCTGAGTTGGACTACGTAGCTCTTGAGAGTGGCGGCGAAGTCTACATTGTTGCGGACGCGCTGGCGAAAGCCACGATTGAATCA
>DATFDA010000136.1:0-4463 GCA_035252525.1 Candidatus Angelobacter sp.
CTTGCGTTCATGCTCATTGAATCGGGAACTGGACCGGAAGATATTGTTGGCGTTCTGCTGGAGCCCTCAGATGAGATGATTGTGGCTCTGCTGGGCATTCTGAAGTCGGGAGCGGCGTATTTACCTGTCGATTGCGAAACACCGCAGTCCAGGCTCAAGTATATGATCGGCGATGCGCGATGCGCTCTGGTGTTTACAGAGAGTAAGTTCGTCAACAGGCTGCCGAAAAATGTGCACCCGCTGATACTGGATTCAGAGGACCTCCGAAGCCGTTTGAGCCAATTGCCTGACCGCAATCCGACAAATGATGATCGCAGCCGGACGCTTTTACCTGCTAACCCTGCGTATGTGATCTACACATCTGGTTCTACGGGAAACCCCAAAGGCGTGGTGGTGACCCATGAAGGGCTGAACAATTATCTGCAATGGAGTCTTCGTGAATACCGAGTAAAAGAAGGTGTTGGCGCTCCGGCGAACAGCTCAATTGGGTTTGACTTGACTGTGACCAGCCTCTATCCGCCGTTGATGACGGGCCGCACGGTAATCATTCCTCCGGGCCAACGGGACGCAGAGAACCTTACGCAGGTGCTGGAGGGCAGCAGAAACCTGAGCCTGGTAAAGCTCACGCCCGCGCATGTCGAGCTAGTGAATAATAGTCTGACGGCCGAGCAGATGAAGGAGAGTTCGCGCGTGCTAGTGATTGGCGGCGAAGCCTTGAACTATGAACAGTTGTCACTCTGGCGGATGCATTCGTCCAAGACGCGAATCATCAATGAATATGGCCCCACAGAAACGGTTGTAGGTTGCTGTGTTTACGAGGTCAGCTTGGATGACCCATTCAGCGGCGCAGTACCCATTGGGCGTGCCATAGCAAACATGCAACTTTGCGTTCTGGATGCATTTCTGCAGCCGGTGCCTTTCGGAGTCACCGGAGAGCTCTACATCGCAGGAACAGGATTGGCTCGCGGATATTTGCATAAGCCAGGTCTCACGGCGGAACGTTTCATCGCAAATCCATTTGGTGATCCCGGAACCCGAATGTACCGGACTGGAGACCTTGTCCGCCGCCGGATGGACGGCGTTCTTGAATATTTTGGCCGCGTGGATGAGCAGCTCAAGATCCGAGGCTACCGCATTGAACCGGGTGAGATTGAGGCTGCGCTCAAGGAACATCCTCGCGTGAGTGACGCGCTTGTATTGGTGCGCAGCGATAGTGACCGTAAGCAGCTTGTGGGCTACGTGGTGCCAAAAGAAATAGATTCTCCCTCAGCGCAAAGTGACCGGATTGAGCACTGGCGAGAGTTGTATGAGGCCACTTATGGCGAAGGTGAGACCCGGGATGATTTCAACCTGGCAGGCTGGAAGAGCAGCTACACCGGCGAGGCGATTCCGCCTGAGGAGATGCGGATTTGGGTGGAAGAAACGGTCTCGCGTATCCGAAACCTGCATCCCAAGCGGGTGCTCGAAATCGGCTGCGGATCAGGATTGCTGCTTACGCGCCTGGCAGGCGATTGCGAAAGCTACATCGGGCTGGACTTTTCTGCCGAGGTTCTGGGACAGCTTAAGGTTTATATCGAAAAGCGGCAGGACCTCCAGAAGGTTGAGCTAAGGCAAGGATTAGCTCACGATTTGGGGTTCCTCAAGGATGGCAGCGCTGATCTCGTCATCCTGAACTCCGTTGCTCAGTATTTCCCCAGCTCCGCGTACCTGTTGCAGACGCTTGCTGAGGCGGGTCGCGTTACCTGTGAAGGCGGACACGTATTCATCGGCGACGTCCGAAACCTTTCCCAGTTGGAGATGTTTTCGGCGTCGGTGCAACTGGAGAAAGCAAAGGCATCCACCGATTCGCAAACACTGCGCCGGATGACCTTACAGGCGGTGCAGCAGGAGGAAGAACTCGTTCTTGATCCTGCAATGTTTCAGGAGATCAGCCTTCGCTGGCCCCGCGTCAGTCGTGTCA
This sequence comes from Candidatus Angelobacter sp., assembly GCA_035252525.1. Classification (GTDB taxonomy): domain Bacteria; phylum Acidobacteriota; class Terriglobia; order Terriglobales; family Acidobacteriaceae; genus Angelobacter. The sequence goes on from DATFDA010000136.1 coordinate 1,961, forward strand.
CCATCGCACCTAAGAGCGGGGAGTATGACAATGAGCTGAGCCGCTTCCGTTACGATGTAACCCTCAGCATCGGAGCAAAGCAGAAGGTGGCTGAACCAGCCGTGTGGTTCAGGTGGAACCAATCAGGAGACTGGCAGCAGAAGTTGATTGAGCAGTTTGCGGACCAGAGCAAAGCAATCGGAATCGCAGGCATACCAGATGACCGGGTAGCGCCGGCAGTCGAAGCGATGCGCCTGATTTCAGATAGCAGCCAGACCATGAATGCTGAGCAGATTCGCCAGGCTGTCGCGAATGTGTGCGGAGAAGACCTGAATCGAGTCATCTCACTATCTCGCGAGTTGAAAACCAGCCTGGAATGGAGAGGCTTTGGCGGCAATGGGCTTTACGATGTAATTTTCAATCCGCAATGGATGGAACAAGAAGCACTGGCAGAAACCAGCCTCGATCACTACCGCGCGTTTGCAAACGCTCCCGCACTCCCGTTGAATGACGCGGCTTTCGCAGCCGAGATCATTGAGCACCTGGGGCAAAGGATTCCCCAATACATGCTGCCTTCGGCTATTGTTCCCGTGGCTGCATGGCCGCTCACAGCCAACGGAAAGATTGACCGCAAAGGGCTTCCCTCGCCGCTTCAAGAAAGACCCGAAGGTTATCGCGAGCCTCGCACTCCGGAAGAACAACTGCTCTGCCAATTGTTCGCAGAAGTTCTCGGCTTGCGACGGGTGGGAATCGAGGACAACTTTTTTGCGTTGGGCGGGCACTCATTGCTGGCAACAAGGCTGGTAAGCCAGATTCGGAATGCGTTTGGCGTGGAACTGCGGATTCGAGTGCTGTTTGAAGCGCCTACGGTTGCTGAACTCGCAACACGCCTGAACGTGCAGAGTTCCCCGGAAGATGCGTTTGATGTGCTATTGCCACTCAGACGCAAAGGAAAGTTACTACCTCTGTTCTGCGCTCACCCGGCTGGCGGATTGAGCTGGGGCTACGCAGGATTGATGCGCGAGCTCGATATCCAGCGCCCAATTTACGGCCTGCAAGCGCCGGGAGTGGGCCACGACCTACCGTACGCAACCAGCATTGAAGCCATGGCGGCTGATTACGTGAAGGCAGTGCAGCAAGTACAGCCTCACGGTCCTTACCACCTGTTGGGGTGGTCGTTTGGCGGAATTGTAGCTTACGCCATGGCCTGCCGTTTGCAGCAGGTAGGCGAGCGAGTGGCGTTGCTGACGATCATGGATAGCTACCCATCAGACGATGAACGACAATCCGACGAAATGACTGAAAAAAAACTGATGGAAGAGCTTGTCCCAATGCTGGGACTGGACCAAACAATCATCAAGGGAAAGCTACTGGATTTTGCGACGGTGTATGAGGCAGCGAGGAAAGCGGGTGAGATCCCACCCGACTTTGACGAAAAAATCGCGCGCCGCAACATGGAGATACTGCTGCACAACTCACGGCTGGAAAGGAAATTCAGGGCCGGGAAATATACCGGGGATATCCTGTTCTTCTTTGCGGACAAAAAGGACGCCGGACATAGGTTGCCCAGCGCATGGAACTACTATGTTGCGGGAAAAATCGACGTCCATACTGTCCATTGCAAACACTACGAGATGACCGAACCGGCGCCGCTCAAGGTGATAGGCAAGATTCTGAACGAGCGGTTGAGCAAGCTTGCCGAGGACGATCTATCAACCACACAAGATGTGCAATAAATGAAAGACTTTCATTGGCAACACGAATTGTTCATCGAGAAGGAAACTTATGACAAATCCATTTGATAACGAGAACGGCGAATTTTTGGTCCTGGTGAACCATGAAGGACAGTATTCCTTGTGGCCAACTTTCAGAGAAATTCCCGCGGGGTGGACAGCAGTGGGGCCGCGCGGCAAAAAGAAAGAGTGTCTGGATTGGGTGGAAGCCAACTGGACTGATATGCGGCCGAAGAGCCTGATTGAAGCGATGAGTAAGAAGCCGTAGTGGCTGTTTATTTCTGCAAATCGCTCATGCCCAGAATACTAACTGCCGGATAGATTGCACCACAGCAGCGTGTAGTGTACCGTCACTAATCCTTGTGATTGCCGCTAAGCGAGAATGAGTATTTGCGGCAGACGAAGCTAACGTCGCTGCCATTCTGGGCCATTAATCCTGGCGGGCGTTGCGAAAATGTGCCGGGTAGCCCATCTGAGCGGTCCATCAACCAAAAGTCAATGGATGCGCCACTGAATGCAATCTCAACGTCTACGCCTTGCGCTCCAATTGCATAGAGGTTGAGGCCGTTGAGAGTGCCTTTATTTAACGCAAGATTCTTATCAGCGATTCTGAGTGAAGCAGGTTGAATTGGCTCAGCGAATCTGAGATAGACGGCATCTGCGTTTCGTTGGGAATGAATTCTCAGTTTCATCGCGTGGATGCCATTGCCGCGATCGTTCTGCTCCAGAACATCGGCTGCAGGAGGTTCCAGCGGCAAAGCAGGATCCGGGGCCGAAATCAATGGACGTGA
>DATFDA010000137.1:0-6132 GCA_035252525.1 Candidatus Angelobacter sp.
GATGAGGCGAAGGACCATTCGTCCCAGGGTGCTCTTGCCGCAGCCAGACTCGCCCACAAGGCCGAGGGCTTCACCCTGTTCGATGTCGAGCGAGACGCCGTTCACGGCACGGACTTCGCGTTGAGCCTGGCCGAATGCACCTTCAGTCTGATAGACCTTGACCAGCTTGCGAAGTTCAACAAGAGACATTCACGATCAATATAGCCTTTTCCCGCGCTGGGGTCTGCCAAGCACATGGAGGTGCGCGAAAACGAACAGAACGAGCAGTAGGTGCTGTCAAGATGTACTACTTCTCGCGTGACACGAAGGCGAAGAAAATGCTAACGTGAATAGGTTTTGGCAAAAAGTTATCGCTGTCAGGCGAAGCCCCGACGCCCCAGGGCGCGACGGAAATGATATTTGAAAACAACAACTGGTAATTGGTGTTTGAAGGAGCTGAATCTGTAACACCCAAGACATTTTGGTTCGGGGCAGGGACTGAAGCAAACGTCTTGGAGGTGGTGGTTGGGGTAAGTCCGCTGGATTCGTATAGGATCGGCATTCTTCGGGGTTAACGCCGGGGTGACGTGAGCTAAGTCTTTTAGATTCGGGGTTGACGGGTAGGGTACCCCCGGCTGTACACACACAATACCGACATTACCAGTAATCGCATTGGAATCAGCGTGCTCGCGGCTGCAAGCGTCCAGCCCGAGAGCGTTCAAGTGAACAGAAGTGGGAAATTCGTCCAAAGGCAAAGATGTGCCTGGTGCTGTCCGGTGGTGGCAAGTGACTTCTGGTCAGCGTGTTAGAATCTGGTTAACTCCTAATTTAAGAGAGCCTTCTCTTGGTTGAATTAGCGCCCTCCATTTTGTCCGCGGATTTCGCGCACCTGGCTGACGCCGTGCATGCGGTGGTCGAAGGCGGCGCAACGGTGCTGCACGTGGATGTGATGGACGGACATTTTGTGCCCAACATCACTATTGGACCTCCGGTGGTGGCTTCCCTGCGCAAGGTGACCAATCTGCCGCTGGATGTGCATTTGATGATCGAGAACCCGGACCAATACATTCCGGCTTTTGTGGACGCGGGAGCCGACTGGATTTCAGTCCATCAGGAAGCCTGCGTACACCTGCATCGCACGCTGGAGTTGATCCACCATCACAACGCGAATGTGGGAGTGGTGATCAATCCAGCCACGCCGGTGCTGATGCTGGAAAATGTGTTGGACATGGTTGACCACGTGCTCGTCATGTCAGTGAATCCGGGTTTTGGCGGACAGAAATTCATTCCGGTGGCGCTGGAAAAAACCCGGCGTCTGCTGACAATGCGCGCAGAGCGGCGTTTGGATTTCAGGATTGAGATGGACGGCGGCATTGCGCCGGAAACGGTGACGCAGGCGGTGCGCGCGGGAGTGGAAATTCTGGTTGCAGGCAACGCCGTTTTTGGCCATGGCAATCCGAAAGAGAACGCGCAAGCTTTATTGAAACTGGCCCAGGAAGCGACCCTGCAAAGGGTGTAAGCGACTTTCAGCAATTTTGAGGTAGGTAATGGTTCGTAAAATTTGTGCTCTTTCCATGCTGGCATGCGCTTTGCTGCTGGCGGGATGCCATCATAAAGTCCAGAACCCGCTGGCCAACATTGATTCCAAGCAGCCGGACAAAGGGCTCTACGATCGTGCGATTGACTCCATGAAGCATGGCCACTACGAAGTGGCGCGCACGCTTCTGGAGACGCTGATCAACACCTATCCGGATTCCGAGTACCTGGCGCGGGCCAAGCTGGCGGTGGGCGATTCCTGGTATCAGGAGGGTGGCACCGCGGCATGGCAGCAGGCGGAGGCGGAGTACAAGGATTTCCAGACGTTTTTCCCCAACCTGCCGGAAGCATCAGAAGCGCAGCTTAAGGTGGCGAACATCCACTATCGCCAGATGGAAAAACCTGACCGCGATTTTGCCCAGGCAATGCGCGCGGCTGATGAATACAAGACGCTGATCCAGACTTACCCTGATAGTCCGCTGGTCCCGGAAGCCAAGCAGCGCCTGCGTGAAGTGCAGGAAGTGCTGGCAGAGCGGCAGTACCGGATTGCGAGTTTCTATTTCCTGCGGCAGAACCTGGCCGCATCCCAGGCACGGCTGCAGTCGCTGGTGGATTCCTATCCGTTGTACAGCAAGATTGATGAGGCGTTGTACACGCTGGGCCAGCTTTACGAGCGTGAAGCTGTGGCCATGAGGAAGCAGAATATCCCTGAAGCGCAGAAGGAGAAACTGGCTGCGGATTTCCAAAAGCATGCGATTGAGTCGTATACGAGAATTATTACGCGGTATCCAGCGATGGACCGGGCCAACGATGCGAGACGACGATTGGAAGCGCTGAATTCTCCTGTTCCGACACCCACGGCAGAAGCTATGGCGGAGAGCAAGGCAGAAGAGCAGAGCCGCCAAGACGTGGGCATGATGCAGGGCATGCTGGGGAACTTCAAAAAGCGCCCCATGGTGGCCAAAGCGTCGCGGGTGGGCGATCCGGACCTGAAGGAAGAAGAAATTGTTGATCCAGCGAAAATGGTCCACGATCTGGAAAACCAGTTGAATGGCTCAGGACAGCCGAACGAGAAAGTTGGCTTAGAGGCGGTAACTGGAGTCGGGAAAGGCGCTCCTCGCGCCAACGAGCCGCCTCCGGGAACCACGAATGCCAATAAGCCTGCTGAGGGCGCGCCTCCCCCAGCCGCTCCCGCGCAGGTAAATGAGGTGAAGCAGCAGGCGCAGCAAGGGGCAGATTCCGGCCAGACGCCAACCGCCACTGCAAGCGGGGATCAAACGGCCAAAAAAGTGGACAAGAAGAAGGAATCAACCAGCAAGAAAAAGAAGAAGAAGGGGCTGGGGAGATTGAACCCGTTTTAACGCACAGGTTCCGGACAACAGTGCTAGTCCTTTTGATTGCGGTAAGACATATACCTCACAGATACTGAGGTGGTCTTTCCATTGACTTCAAAGGTAATTACCAGTAAGTTGTCCTCATTTCCCCGCCTTATAAGGGTATTTTGACGTGTCGCTAAGAATCCTATTTGCCGATGACAGCGTAACCGCCCAGAACATGGGCAAGAAGATCCTCACGGAAGCCGGCTATGAGGTGGTGGCTGTCAGCAATGGCGCTGCCGCGGTTAAGAAAATCGCCGAGCAGAAGCCAGACATCATCATTCTTGATGTTTATATGCCCGGTTATTCGGGCCTTGAGGTATGCGAGAAGGTCCGTTCCTCCATTGCGACCATCAAGACGCCGGTGCTGTTGACGGTAGGCAAGATGGAGCCATATAAGGCCGAAGACGCGAATCGTGTACGCGCGGATGGCGTGATCATCAAACCGTTTGAGGCCAGTGATCTTCTGGCCATCGTGAAGAAATTTGAAGAGCGTATTGGCGAGACACCGGTTGCCCCGCCACCTCCGCCTACAGAGGCGATCCGCCCGCTGGAGGAGATGAAAGCAGCGGCGCCGGAAACCAACCATGAGCCTCCGCCGAAAGTGATGCAGCCCATGGTGGAAGTGCCGGACCATATGGCAACGTCCTCTGCATTTAGTGACATGCTGGGCACAGATGCCACGCGCATGGAAAGCTTCTATGCACCGCCGTTGGCTAACCCTGCCCCGGTGCGGGCAGAAGCGGCTGCCGTCGAGACCCCGGCGAGAGACTTTGATTTACCGGCTTCATGGCGACAAGAGCCGGAAGTGCAGCCTACAGTTGTAGAGACGCCACTGGCATCGGTTGCTCCTGCTGTTGTTACTGCCATGCCGGTACGGCCTGTTCAAATTCCTGTGTATCAGGAATCTCAGCCGGCGCATTTTGAAGTTGTACCCACCGCTGCTCCGCCCCTTGGCGATATTGAAATTCCGCGTGAGGCCGGATTACAGGAGAGCGCGGAGGAAACAACCCGCAATACAGTAGCTGACCATCGCGACCCTGATCTTGTTCCCACAGCTCACCATATCCCTGCACCCGCGACACAGCAGGTGGCCGAAATCAATCCTGCCGTGATAGAGATGCCGTCTGCGGCAGGGCAAGAAATCTCAGTTGCGATTGAAGAAGCAGTAGAACCGCAAGTGATTTCAGAAGAGCCGGGCGGATCATTGGCTACTGAGCCGCCACAGCCCGCGCCATCGCTGTCAGAAGCTGATTTTGAAGCCCGCGTGGCTGCTGCCATGGCTGCTTATGGGCAGGCAACGGAAAACCACGATACAGTTCCGCACGAGGCGGTCAGCCAGGAGCCGGCGATTTCGTCGTCCATCAGCATGGAAGATGACCATCACGCCGCGCCGGTGACTTTCGAACCGCAGGAGATTCACCACATGAGTGTGGAAGCTCCGATCCATGCTTCGGTGGAAGCGAGCCAGCCTGCTCCTGAGATGGAATCAATTGTGCACACAGTTGAGACATCTGCTGCGTCGGCTGTTTCGCAAACCATAGCGGAAATTCCGGCGGAGGCTCCTGCCGTTGCCCATGCGGCGGCTGCCGGGGTGAGCCATGAATCGGTGGTGGCCAGCGTGGAAGCAGAACTGCCTTCCACCCTCCAGGCCGCAGCGCAGGAAATCCACGCAGCTACGCAAAGCACGAACACCTCTGAACATGACCATGAAACAATTGCGCAAGCGGTCCACCGCGTGATGGAGCGCATGAAGGAAAACCTGGTGGAAGAAATTGTTCGTGAATTGAAGACTAAAAAGTAATCTCTCCCCCAAGTCAGGCACACATTGGAGCACCCCCAATCCGCTAGTGTGCCAACGTTTGCAGGCCCCCAGGCTAGTTTGCAGGCACGCAATTCGCAGGTATTTACGCTAACCAGAACGAAATGCCAGGGTAAAGGTTTGCAGCACAACAAAGGATGCTTTTCTGTGTTTGATACTGCAGCCAATCCCATATCAAAGAACTTTGCCGCTTCGCAGGTGTCAGCATTCGTTTTTGCACAAGGAGGAACAGATGCACCGCTTCATAGTGTTTGCGCTGTTTGCGTCAGCCATTGCTCTATGCGGGACCGGAAGCAAGGCGCAAGCGCAAGAGATTCCGCCAGGTTCATATCAGCAGACCTGCAACAATGTTTCAGTCGATCGGGGCACACTGTACGCCACCTGCCGGGACCTGGATGGCAACTGGAGAAACACCGAACTGCGCGAATTCAGACGCTGTTCCAGCGAGATCAGCAATAACGCCGGCAATCTGAATTGCGTTCTGGCCACTTACCAGCCGGGATGGCACGGACGTTCGCCCCGTGGGTCTTATCTAGAGACTTGCCGTGACGTTGACGTCCGCGGCGATGACCTGTTCGCCCGCTGCCAGGAGCGAGATGGCGACTGGCGCGATGCGAGGCTTGACCACTGGAACCGATGCAGTGGCGATATCAGTAATGATAACGGTCGCCTGCGCTGCACCGCAGTGGGATACCCTGGCCGCGGGCATGACGATGATGACGACGTGCGTTGGCCTCGCGGATCCTACCGCCAGACCTGCCGCGATATTCGGATTGTGGGTGACGATCTGAGGGCCCGTTGCCAGACGAGCAACGGAAATTGGCGCGATACCAAGCTCGATGATTTTGGGCGCTGCCGCGGTGACATCTCCAACGACGATGGCAAGTTGCGCTGCGCCGCATATGGCCGTCCTGACTATGATCATGACCGAGACGGCGACCGCGGGCGACCAAGAGGCTCCTACCAGCAGACATGCACCGATTTTCACGTGAGAGGGGACGATTTAATTGCGCGTTGCCGGGCACGTGATGGGCGTTATCGTGATACAAACCTCGATGACTTCCAGCGTTGCCGCGGTGACATCACCAATGACGACGGCAAGCTGCACTGCCCAAGGTAAGGCTTCTCTTGATGCAAAATAAGCGCGCGGTCCTGAACGGATCGCGCGCGTTTCTTGTGTGCTGCCACGGGCAGGAAATGAAATCCAGCAGCTTGCGATATTTCGCAGTTGCTAAGCAACCGATTGAGAGCACTTTGTGACAGCAGCTTCGGAGATGAACGCGCATGCTCACAACTGCCGCTTCTTACAGCGAATCTAAGAACAAAAGGATTCGTTGTCGCGGGTTTATTCTCGCCACGAAAACAAGGAGGAACAGATGCGGCGTTCATTTCTGCCTGTGATAATTGCGTCACTAGCTG
>DATFDA010000138.1:0-4398 GCA_035252525.1 Candidatus Angelobacter sp.
CGGACTCACGACTCATTCTTAGATTAATCTCACGTATAGCTGCGAAATAGAGCTTTTTCATAAAGCACAGGTCTGCCGCCGAATGAAGTAAGCTCAGGCCGCCTTGAAACTTAAATCTCCTTAACAGCCCGAAGACGAGCAGATTTCTGCGCGAGGCGGACTATGACTAAGGCAGGCACAATCAGAGTGGTCATCTATGAAGATAGATAATTAGCTATTGCGAGCTAGCAAGCTTCGCGATAGCATCTTCAACCGGAAGGAGCTATATGGATACGCAACAAATTATTTCGGAGTTGGAAGCTGAACGCGACCGCCTGGATCAGGCATTATCTGCTCTGCGTGGTTCCATGCGCGGCCGGCGAGGCCCCATCGGCCGAGGCCGGAGAGGACGCCGCCATCTAAGCGCAGCCGCCAAGCGGCGCATATCAGAGATGATGAAAAAGCGCTGGGCGGAACGCAAACGGGCAATGAAAGCTGCCTAGCAGCAAGAGGTACCAAGGATAAGGATATAAAGAGAGCCGCTGGTGAAGCGGCCCTCTTTATTTGTGGCAAGAAACTGCCGTGGAACCCGAGCTTCTGCATGTGCGAAAAGTTGCAATTCACGATCCATGAATGTGTTTCAATACCGTTGATGCCACTCAAATGGATCTTTCTGCTGCTCATCAGCCTTTCCGCGGCTTTTGCATACGCGCAGGACAACTATGAAATCCAGGTATACGGGTCTGACACAGTTGATCCCGGCGCCACCATGGTTGAATTTCATACCAACTTCACAGCTCAGGGATCCAAGGCAGTGGTTGACGGTGTTGCCCCTACCAATCATGCGGTGCATGAAACCATTGAGATCACCCAGGGATGGAAAGATTGGTTTGAGACTGGATTTTATATTTTCACCAGCGCGCGTTCCGGCGATGGATGGGACTGGGTGGGAGATCACATCCGGCCTCGCGTTCGGGTTCCGGAGAAGTGGCATTGGCCGGTGGGTGTGAGCTTGTCCAATGAGGTCGGCTATCAGCGGGCAAAGTTTTCTGAAGACACATGGACATGGGAGATGCGCCCCATCATCGATAAGAAAGTAGGCAAGTGGTATCTCTCCTTCAACCCGACGGTCGATAAGGCTTTGCACGGGCCCAATGTGGGACGTGGCTTTGGGTTCTCTCCCAACGCCAAAGTGTCCTATGACTTCTCCAAGGTGGTCAGTGGAGGCCTGGAATACTACGGCGCAGTGGGGCCGGTGACTGGCTTTGATCCCCTTGCCGATCAGCAACAACAATTTTTCCCCAGCATTGATCTCAATGTCTCCCCAGAGTGGGAATTGAACTTTGGCGTGGGCTGGGGCGCCACCCGCTCCACAGATCATCTGATCATCAAAGCCATTGTTGGCCGCAGGTTTAGTTGGAAGAATGGGAAACTGTGGTAGATGTTCACTGACCACAATGCGACAGTTGCCGAGGGCGCGGGGCCTTCGGAGCAGATCATTGAGGACCGGTTCGTTACCCGGCGCTGGACCAAGTGACGATTCAACTATGGAAGATAGTTGTGCCTTACAATCGCACTCGAACTGGGAGGCGCCCCAAGGGTGATCTATAACGCTGCTCGTGCCTTGCAATTACTTAGATCTGGTTGTTCTGACCCAAATGTTGTTTTCAGAGAGGGGCAAGAAGAGGCCGTCCGCCACATAGTGGAAGGACGAGGGCGCCTGCTGGTAGTGCAAAAGACAGGTTGGGGCAAGAGCTTTGTTTATTTCATTGCCACAAAGCTCCTGCGAGAAGGCGGCTCCGGCCCCGCGCTACTTATATCCCCTCTGCTCGCATTGATGAGGAATCAAATTGCGGCCGCCGAAAGGATGGGAGTTCGGGCGGCCACCATCCACTCTGACAATCAAGAAGAATGGGAGATAGTAGAGAGACAGCTTCAACGCGGTGAAATCGACATCCTTCTAATATCCCCAGAACGCCTGGACAATGAACGGTTCCAAAACAATGTGCTGTCGCGCATTGCATCGCGAATTTCCCTGCTTGTAGTGGATGAGGCCCACTGCATTTCCGACTGGGGACACGACTTCCGGCCACATTACCGCCTGATTGAGCGTACGGCCCGCGCGCTGCCGCGAAACATGCGTCTACTTGCAACGACAGCGACCGCGAACAATCGCGTAATGGAAGACTTACAGGAGGTGCTGGGCCCCAATCTGCAGGTCCTGCGTGGCGATCTTGCACGCCCATCACTTATGCTTCAAACAATACGGCTGCATACGCAGTCAGAGAGGCTGGCCTGGCTGGCAGAGCACGTGCGAACGCTTCCGGGAAGCGGAGTGATCTATGCTCTTACCGTTCGCGATGCCAATCAGATAGCGGAGTGGCTGAAATCACGAGGCTTGGCGGTTGAGGCATACAGCAGTGAAACGGGAGCAGCGCGGGAAGAGTTAGAGGAGGCGTTGCTTCGGAACCGCATCAAGGCACTTGCGGCTACCACTGCCCTTGGCATGGGGTATGACAAACCAGATCTTGGCTTTGTAATCCACTACCAGGCTCCCGGATCTGTTGTCGCTTACTACCAGCAAGTGGGCCGCGCGGGAAGAGCGATAGCCTCTGCATACGGAATTCTACTGAGCGGTGATGAAGAATTGGAGATAAATGATTACTTCATCCAGAGCGCATTTCCCTCGCGGGCAGAAGTGGCGGCGGTGGTTGAAGCGTTAGAGAAGAGTCCGGCCGGCCTTTCGGTCCCGGAACTTCTAGGCAAAGTAAACCTGACGCAAGGGCGAATCCAGAAGGCGCTGGAGTTGCTGCGGCTCGAATCACCATCTCCTGTTGTAAAGCAGGGAACAAAGTGGCAGCTAACGGCCACCCGGTTGAGCGAAGAATTCTGGAGGCGCGCTGAAAGGCTCACGCAGTTGCGGAGGGAAGAACAAAAGCAGATGCAGGAGTACGTTGCATTGCAAGCTGGCCACATGAACTTTCTGATCCGCGCCCTGGACGGAATAGCGGGAGAGCAACCCTCGCATGAATTACCACAGCTTTCTACAGTGCCCGATTCAGGAGTTGTGCGGGAAGCAGTGGCTTTTCTTAAGCGCACTGAATTCGTGATTGAACCCAGAGTGAGATGGCCAACCGGAGGTATGCCCCGTTACGGACTAAAGGGCACGATTCCCGAGGAAGAGCGAATCGAGCGTGGAAGAGCGCTGTGCTCATGGGGCGATGCAGGATGGGGCACTGCTGTTCGAGAAGGAAAATACAATACTGGACGCTTCAACGATGAGTTGGTACAGGCTTGCGCGACAGTCATACGCAACTGGAACCCGCAGCCGTCGCCAGCCTGGATTACCTGCATACCGTCATTGCGCCATACAATGCTGGTGAGGGATTTTGCGGAGCGCCTGGCGAGAGTACTTGGGCTTGGGTTCGCAATGGTGCTGAGAAAGACAGACGATCGCCCGGAGCAGAAGAAAATGGCCAACAGCACCCAGCAGGCAAGAAACCTGGATGGGGCCTTCGAAGTTGCTGTTGAGCGGCTGCCCTCCGGCAGTGTATTTCTGGTTGATGATCTTGTGGATTCAAGGTGGACAATGACGGTTGCGGGCTGGTTGCTGCGAACTCATGGTTCTGGACCGGTGTTCCCAGTGGCGCTTGCATACGCAGGACGTGACCAATGACAAGGTCAATTTCAGCGGATACACAGGCCATTCTCCTGCTCACTGCGCCGCTTATGACGGGAAGTATGGCGCGAGAGCAAGCGGAGTTGCTGACTGCGGGAGAGTACCGGCGGATTGCGCGACAACTCAAGCAATTGCAACACTCTCCTTCCGACCTTTTGGGAGCAGACGCTGACCAACTTGCGCAGGAGTTAAGCTCTGTAGTTCCCGCAGATCGGATTCGCAGACTTTTAGAACGCGGATTTCAGATCAGCCAGGCAGTGGAGCGATGGCAGTCCCGCGCAATCTGGGTGGTTAGCCGCGCTGACAGCGATTACCCGCAAAGGCTGGCATTACGATTAAACGACGAAGCTCCTGCTGTGCTCTACGGATGCGGACCGCTGAGCATGCTGGAACATGGCGGGCTTGCAGTAGTTGGCTCTCGTCACGCAGATGCAGTGCTCCTTGAATATGCGGAGGAAACAGGCAGGCAGTCAGCGGCAGCAAAGAAGGTTGTGATTTCCGGTGGAGCGCCCGGAATAGATCGTGCCGCAATGAGAGGTGCTTTGGAGTCCAGTGGAAAGAGTATTGGTGTAATGGCAGACAGCCTGGAACGAGCCGCACTCAATCGCGACAATCGCAATTGGTTATTGGAGGAGCATCTGACGCTGGTTTCTCCGTATGATCCAAACGTGGGATTTAATGTAGGGCATGCGATGCAAAGGAACAAAGTGATCTATGCTCTGGCGGACGCGGCTTTGGTG
>DATFDA010000139.1:0-32649 GCA_035252525.1 Candidatus Angelobacter sp.
GTTATAACGGTTGGTCGCTGATCAGGGTGAGCTTTGCTTCCGTTCTGCTCAATGTAATTAATCTTTGCCTGCATGCTGCCCGCCAGGCGATGCGTTCCGCCTGATGCACCCTGTGTAACGGGCGATCCGCTTGCGGCAGCAACTTTGGTATCCTGCCGGTCCAGGTACACGTAAGCACAAACCAGCAGGACCGTAAGAATGATCCATGAGAATTTCATTGTGTTCTTGCGGCAGTGGCTTCAATGTGAGGCGAAGCGGCAATCAGCGGTTTATCCAGCGCTCCGGTGATCTCCCAGTGCGAGCCGCTGTTGCTCAGCTTTAGCTTTGTCTGCATGTCAACCAGGGACACTGTTCCGCTCATATCATAGATGCGGTTTTCTGCTCTGAATTTGCTTGGCAGCACCCGCAGCATTTGTTTATCAATCTCAAGCGCTCCCTGCAGGCTCTGGAACCGCAGAGGCTTGTCTCCGTCCAGCAGCAGGGAATGCGAGACGCCGTTGTTGATCACATATTCCACGCGCCCATTCACGCTGTCGGCCATCTCCTGCGGAGTCGCGCCTTCAAACTTGAGCGCATAGTTCAAGTCGGCCCGTCCGCTCACCCACGATGTGGCCAGGGCAACATTCGTCTCTTTGGGATCAAGGTGGTCCATTGCCACGCCGTTCGCGCTTCCTGTCGCAGTGAAGCGCGGCCGCGATGTGCTCCAGTCAGCGTGCCACTCGCCTTGCGCGGTTCCGCCTGCAAGTTTGGCATTGATTCGGCTTACCAGCAGCGCCTTGTCGCCAACCTGGACATGTGCCGTGAATTTTTCCAGCGGCAATTGTGCCACGCTGAACTCTCCCACGGACAAAGTGCCGCTGGCGCGAAAATCCGGCAGCTTGCTGGAATCGGAAAAGAAGGGAATGCTCCAGCCCTTGTCGGTGACGCCGAGCAGTTTGCCCAGATCTGTCATTGTCAGCGAATCTGAATGCAGATCAAACTCCAGAGGGCACGGCGGGGCGGCGCCAGGACAGTTCCACGGAACATTGACTGTTCCTGCAAAGGAAACCGGCGTATGTTCAAACTGGGCCTTGATGTTTGCCAGCACCAGTTCAATTTCGCTGAGCTGGGCATCGGCTTCAGTGATCACGAGCCGGTCTTTGATCCCGGGAATCCACGATGCCACATTTTGCAGATGCGCTGTGCCGCGCACGGCTGGCGGAGCAAAGTTGGCCCATGGTCCGCTGATATTCAGGTCAACTACGGCAGACGCCGTGGTGTTGCCAATATCGCCAGAAAAGCCGCTGGCGTGGCCCAGCGCGAGCAGCCTTTCCAGCGGAACCATTCCTTTCACACCCAGCCAGTAGCCGGTTCCGTCCGCGGTAGCCTGCACTTGCACTGAAGTTGAAGGTCCCATCTGCACCGAGAAAGAATCAAATGTGAGCGTGTCATTAGAGCCATTATGTGGCTGCTGCTGCTGTTTGCCTTTCTTCGCAACCGCAGGAGTTGTGCTCTCGGCCGGGCCAATATGAAACCTCACCGGTGTTACTGCAAACGGTTTTTCTGCTGTGGCCGACTCCAGCAGGAACGCTGAAGTCATTCCCGTGCCGTGCCAATCCCGTACGCCATTGCGAGAGTGGAATCCGAAAGCCGCATTCAGGTCGCCTGTCGCCGTCAGGTCATCTGGAAGGGTACGGCGGGCGTGCCGCGCAAAGGTGGTAAGCATGGAGATCGGGATGCGCGTGGCCACCATGGAAAGGTCGTAATCACGGGGCATTTTAGCCGACCAGCGGGCTGTGAGCAGGACGCCGCCACTGCTCAGCGGAGTGTCACATTTCATCTCCAACGCTTGATGCTGGTAGTCGCCCAGGCAGCGCGTACTCAGCCTGGGCATTTGGTTGCGATTGATGTCGTAACGCCGGAAATCCCTCAGCTCCGCCGATGCCACAATGTGGAGATTTGTCACCGTTCCTGAAAGCTGTGCGCTTCCGCTCAGCCCGCCTCTCCAGCCGCGGTCTTTGCCTATCACCAGAGCGGACAATTGACCGAGTTGGCCCTTATCCCAGGCAACCGCAAGCTTGATTGGCATCTGCGGTAAATCGGGTGACCGCCGCAGATCTCCCTCCAGCCGAACCGTGCCCGTGTCACTCAAATTCATGTCTGTCCGGACCGGCTGACCCTCCAGCCTCACATGCCACACGTCTTCCGCCGCCAGCCAGAACGCGAAATCAGTATTGGTGAATGAAAACGGCTTCTTCTCCGGACCCACCTTAAAGTTAATGCGGCCGCCACTGGCTTCAATGTAGGGAAAACGCGGCCGCCCTTCCGCCTGCCGCTTTGCCGTAGGAGCAGAAGGCACCTGCTCCACTCGCTTGATCAGCGATTCCAGGTTCCAATGGCCGTTGGAGTAAACCAGGTTCAGGCTGGGAGCGGCTTGATCATCCGTCAGCTTTAGGTTTGCGATCTCCAGCCGCCCGTGCCACAAAGAGGTAAGCCTCAGGTCAGCCGTCACCTTTCCGCACATCAGCAGCGGCTCAGCGCTGAAGGCGGGATCATCCATTACTTTGAGGTCGTATATGTCGAATCCCGGACGGGGAAAAACCCGGTATTTGACTTGCCCAATCTTCACCTGCCGGCCCAGAGCGCTGCTCAAGGATCCCGCGAGGCTATCGCGAAAGCGTACACCGTTAATGTTGGGCGGCAGGAAAATTGCCAACGCCAACAATGCAACGGCAGCGACGATGAACTTCTTCCGGCTGATGGATTTCTCCTGCCTTAGTGCACCAGGTGCAAGGTTCGACGCCAACGCGTCATGCCGATAAAGTGTGTGGCCGTATAAATGAAAGATCCAATGCGCTGTGGAATCGTTCGCGGCTCAAAATCTTCTGCGGTTTGATTCAAAGACCACGCAATAAACAACGGGCCACCCATGATGTTTTCCTTGGGAACGAATCCCCAAAAGCGGCTGTCATAGCTTACGTCGCGATTGTCTCCCATGGCGAAGTAATGTCCCGCTGGAACAACAATGTCCGGGCCGTCGCGATACTTGTGCATGCTCTGCGCCCATTCCGGAGTAGCTCTGCCATAAGGGCTGGCTGACGGGAAATCATCACGATACTCATCCGGCGCATGGTATGGGCTGTTCACGTCGTAATAAACATACGGTTCCTTCTGCTCCACGCCGTTGAGAAAGACGTTGCGGTCCACCAGGTGAATATGATCGCCGGGAACGCCGACGATCCGCTTGACCAGGTACAGCCCAGGTTCCGCAGGTGATACAAAAACAGCGATATCGCCGCGATGGATGTTGCGGTATGGCATCAGCGGACCCGGGAACCCTTTTCCGGTTGGAGTAAGCCGGTCAACAAAGACGTGATCACCAATTAAGAGCGTCCGCTCCATGGACGATGAAGGTATCTCAAAATGCTGAATGATGAATGTAATAATGAAGAGACCGGAGACAAAGACCGCAGCGAATCCGGCAATGGATTCGGCCAGCGTCTCCTTCTGTTTTTCCTGTTTCGAACTCTTGGTCTGGTCCGTCAATTCTGCTGTCCTGAATGAAAAAGTATCAATGCACCATGTGGAACATCCGGTTCCAGCGGGTTTCAGTAAAGAAATGCGTGATGATGTGGAGAATGAATCCTGCTCGATCAGATAATGAAGTGTGCTGGTACTCGTCAGAGGGAGTCTCGAAAGACCAGTAAATGAACAGGGGTCTTCCAATGATGTTTGCCTGCGGTATAAATCCCCAGAAGCGGCTGTCCAGGCTGTTTGCCCGGTTGTCTCCCATTCCAAAATAGCTGTCCTTGGGGACCACTAATTCTCCATTTTGAATGTTGCTGCGCAAGATCATGGGCCATTCAGAAGCCACTCCAGGAACTCCGGCCGCTGGATATTTGGGAAAGTCATCACGGTAGGCCATGTAGAAACCATGGTCCGGATTCAGGTACGGTTCGTTCTGCGCCTGCCCGTTCACGAACAGCTTCCCACTTTCCAAGTGAATCCTATCTCCCGGTACAGCAACAATCCGTTTAACCACATACATTCCTGGCTCGGTTGGATGAAGAAAGACAATTACCTCACCCCGGTGCGGCGAGTGATAAGGCATTAGCGGCCCAACATATCCCGCTTGGGGAGCGGGCGTAAGACGGTCAACAAACACGTGGTCGCCTATCAGCAACGTGTCTTCCATGGAGCCTGAAGGTATTTCGAACGCCTGCACAACAAAAGTGATAATGAAAAGCCCGGCCACAAAAACAGACGCGATGCTTGCGATTGATTCTGGCAGCGTTTCTTTGTGCTTTTCCGGTGTTTTTTGTTTCCTGGCTTTAGCTTGCAAACGGGCTTCCCTGGTCAAGAGTTTGACTCACAGTACGCGATGGAAGATGCGGTCCCACCGGGCCAACTGAAGAAAATGGGCCAGCAGTTGTCCTGAATCAAACAGTTTACCATTGGAGCCGTGTCCGGCCCCGGAAGCGTTGCCATCATTGATGGAGAGATAGATTACCAGCGGGCGACCCATGATATTGCCCCGAGGGACAAAGCCCCAGTAGCGGCTGTCCAAGCTCTGATCACGATTGTCGCCCATCACAAAATACTCGCCCCTGGGTACCACCAGCTCACCATGGTCCATATAGCGGCCCATTTCGCGAATCCAGCGCCGGTTCACATCCAGAGGCAGGCGTTCACGCAGGGGAAAATTGTCGCGATACACCTCAAAATTCGGCATGGAGTGGATGGCGTAACTTTCATCCAGGCGCACGCCATTGACGAACACGGCCTTGTTTTGCAGGTGAATCCTGTCCCCCGGCAACCCGATTACCCGTTTGACAAAATACTGCGTAGGGTCCACAGGATAGTGAAACACCACCACGTCTCCGCGTTGGATGGGACGATAGGGAAGTAGCCAGTGCCAGATGCCGCCGCCGTCGGCAAAGTGCATCTTGTCCGCCAGAAGAAAATCGCCGATCAGCAGCGTATTTTCCATGGATTCTGAAGGGACGCGAAATGCCTGGATGACGAAAGTGATCATGAACACCACAATCACCAGCACTGAAATTGCAAATTGAATTCCCTGCGGGCCGTGTGCAGGAGGAAATTCCTGAACCGGTGTTGTCTGTGGCGTTTCCAGGGTAGGCGTGGGTTCAGTGGCGGCCTGCTCCATCAAATTGTCCGATTCAATCGCGGGCTGTGGAGCAGCGGCCTGTTCGTGGCCTTGGAGATTGTCGTTCATACCGGCTCCACCGTCTGTCCGCGCAGATACTCCAGTGCCTGCTTGGCCGCGAGCTGCTCCGCTTTTTTCTTAGTCGCGCCTTCAGCCCGCGATACGTATTCCGGTTTAGGATGGCCCTGGGAATAGATCCGTGCTTCCACCGTGAACGTTTTACGATGGTCCGGCCCCTCTTCCTTTACTGTGGCATAGACCGGCTGCAATCGTCCCGAGGACTGCAACAATTCCTGAAGCGCTGATTTGTAATCCGCCAGGCTGAATTCATTCGAGCTTTCCGTGCTTACGCGGTCCAACTCCGGTAAGAGAATCTCGTCGATGATGAAGGACCTCGTCTTGTCCATTCCTGCGTCCAGGTACATGGCTGCAATCACCGCTTCCAGCGCGTCAGAAAGGAGAGTGGATTTTGTGCGGCCTCCGCTGCGTTCTTCTCCGCGGCCCAGGCGGAGATACTTCCCGAGTTGCAGGCGGCTGGCCACACTTACCAGATGTCCGGCGCTCACAAGATGAGCTTTTAATTTTGAGAGCTGGCCTTCATGAAAGCCGGGAAAGCGCTCAAACAGCAACTGGCTCGTGACCATTCCAAGTACCGCGTCGCCCAGAAATTCAAACTGCTCGTTATCGCGGACTTCCACGCCGGTTTCCGCCGCGCCTTTGGACTCCTCGTGCGCATGCGAGCTGTGAGTCAGAGCCCGCTGTAACAGCTCCGGACGGCTGAACTGGTGCCCCAATACGTTTTGCAAATCGGCGAGATCGGGATTCATATCCACTACTGCGGAGGTTCGGCTCCTGTTTCATCCACCGAACGCCGGCCGCGGCCCGCCAGACCGGAAAGACGGTCAAATTCGATTTCGGCAAGCCGCTGCAATTGCGGGTGGGAACTCGCAAGCTGTAGCGCCTGCTGCACCGAACTTAGAGCTGCTGCATATTTTTTTCGATGGTCCTGGGCCAGGGCCAGGTGGTACCAGATATAAGGATCAGGTGTAATTTGCTTGAGGACAGCCGCACGGGTAAGGTCTCGTTCGGCCGATGCGTCATCCCCGGTCTTTAAAGCCATCAATCCCAGGGCAGAGTACGCCATGGACTGCAACGTTGTGCGGTAAACAGCCGCTTGCTGGGGTGAGGCCGCCGCGGGCGGAACAAAGCCGCTTCCTACGCTGTCAATCGCGTGATTTGCGGCTTGTCGGATCTCATCCATTTTTTTTGCCTTGTCAGCGTCGTTGGCTCCCAGACCGTCAGCCAGCACTGTGGCGGTTAGCACAAGGGCCACAGCGTGGTGGGGATTCAGTGCCAGGACCTTCTGCGCCATGGCGAGCGTGCCGGCAGGATTGTTTTCCAGTTCATAGGCCCGCATGGCCTTTGAGTAGAGATACTGGCGCAATTCGCTGTCAGGGTACTTCGCTGCAAAATTGTTTGCTGCCATCTCCCCCGCATTAGCGCCAGCGATTGCATAGGCAGCGTTGAAATCCTCGCGCTCCTGCTGGCTTTTAGCGGGTGGATGCAGCGCTGCCCGTTCCGGGGGCGTCACGCCTCTGCCATCGCCAGCCTGCGCTTCGATCCGTCCCGGCGCGAACGCCAGAATGATGGCAGCGAACAGAAAAAGCGCCGGTATTGTGAGGCATGGTTTCATCAGGAATTAAGTAACTTGCTGTGCAGCGTGACGCCTAGGCTGCGGATGTGCTTCTTCCAAAATACTTCATTTATGCGGAGACTGTGAACTATTTGGCTGTGCCGCCTGAGTACCAGTCAGTTTCATCAGCCTGTCACGTTCGCCTTGGGCCAGCTTGTCCAGATCAGGATTTGAACCGGTATAACGAAGCGCCTGGTTCACAGATGCCAGCGCTGCCGCATATTTACTCTGGTGGTCCTGGGACAACGCCAGGTGGTACCAGATATATGGATCAGGCTGGGTCTTGTTCAGATCAGCCGCGGACTGCAACTCCTTTTCTGCGCTGCTGTCATCGCCCGTCTTTAAATCCATGATTCCGATCGCGGAATGCGCCATGGAAAGCAACGTGCTTTTATAGGCGGTCACTTGTTCGGGAGTTGCGCTGACAGGAGGTGTGAATGAGCTATCCACGCTCTCCAGAGCCCGGCTGGCATTTTTCTTGATTTCAGCTATCTTTTGCTGCCGGTCCGGATCGGAATCGCTCAGACTGTCAGAGAGCACCGTCGCAGTCAGAACCAGAGCGATTGGATTATCGGGATCGAGCGCAAGCACCTTTTCGCCCATCGTCAGCATTTTGTCTGGCTGGTTCTCATTCTGGTATTCGTGCATCGCCTTAGAGTAAAGATAGGCGGTTAACTCACTCTGCGGGTACCTGGCAGCGAAGTCATTGGCGGCTTTCTCCATGGCAGCGCCGCCGGTTATCGCGTATGCAGTGTTGTAATCTTTGTATTCCGCTTGCGATTTTGCCTGTGGCGGCCGTTTGACGGCGGGTTTCTGCTGTGCATGCGTTGTGGGTGACTGCTGAAGAGACCAGCCCACAACAGCCAATGCGCAAACCATGAACAGTGATGTACCCAGTTTCTTCATTCAATTCCTATTGCTGCTTTGGCCTGGCAGCAGGCTGGTAAGGAGCTTCAATGCCTTTTTCGGCTGCGGCGCGGGTATCAGCCGCGGGATCGCCTGCCGCCAGCGCGGCGCGGTAATGCTGCAAGGCAGCGTCGCGGTTTTCCTGGAGGTCGTTGATCCTCCCCAGATATATGTGGCTCCAGGCCAGGGTTCGCGGATCACGCGCTGACTGCACCGCCTGTTCAAAGTCAAAACGGGCCTCATCCATTTTGCCGTCCAGCGTGGCAATCCGCGCCAGCAGAAAGACGGCGCGTCCTGGTTCATCACCGCCGTGGTTGTGCTGCAACACCTGGCTGGCAAGTTTCTGGGCCCCTTCCTTGTCACCCGAGGCGAATTTCTGCTCTGCTTCGTTGAGCAGGCTGGCCTGGACAATGGCCTTTGCCGGGCTGATGACCTCCGGGTCCGCTTCGGCGGCGAACGTTACTTCGCGCGCGCGCTTGCGCTCGTGGTCCAGGTCAAGGCTGTGCAACAGGTCGCCGTAAACCGTCCTCATGCCGCCTGAGCCCTTTTCAAAGTTGGCCAGCGCGTCATAAAAATACTGCGTCAGCACAAAGCCCTGCTCCACCGAGTGTTCTACAAAGGCCTCCCGAGCGCGCTCATTGCTTTTGGGAATCGTTAGTCTGGCCTCAATGGCCCGGATCAGGCACTCGTTTACCATCAATGCAATGTCCTGCTTGAAGGAGCGAGAAAGCGGCGCGCTGCGTATATCCAGCAGAATCGGTTCCAACCTTTTCAAACTGGTTCCGTGGGAAGCCGCCAGAGGATCGAGCACAAAGTGAAGATAGGTGTGGCGGATCTCGTTGCTGGGAATCTTGCCCTGCTTGTCCGGTGAATACACAACGTAATAGTCGTTGCCGTAATTGCGCGCCTCCACCAGCGCGGGCGAAAGCTGAGGCTCCAGAAACACTGCGAACCTCTGGCCGGGATAGGTGGAGAACGGCAGTTTCAAAAATACGTCAGTCTGGTTGATCAACGCCGAGACGGGATCGTGCAGCTCCTTGACCAGAGTTTCATAGCTGCCCTGGTGCTTCTGCCAAAGCTTGTGTATCTGAGCCGCCTGATAGTAGTTCTTGAGCAGTGGAATCACGCCCAGCACGTAGGACGCGTCGGGAGGCATATCGCCTTCCGGAATCTCAGTGGTAAAAGCAGGAGGCTCACTCAGTTCCAGGGCCAGGGAGACGTACTGTGAAATACCGTTCGTGCCATTGGCCGGCTGATGCTCATTCCAGAATTGGCAGATGGCATCACGTGAACGCGCAGCTTCCGGCGACTTCTGCGTCACCGCCAGAAGATCAGCCTTTACTGCCTGGCGAAGCTCCAGTGAGTCTGCTAACCCGGAATCATACCCGCAACTATTCAGCGCTGAAAACAAAGTGAAGAATGATTCGCTCACTTCAAGCTGCGCCCGTGTTTCCTGGGCAATTGAGAGACGGGAGCCCGCGATCGCAAACAGCAGCAGGGAGAAGAAAAAGAATGAAAGTTTCGGCCTCAGGATTCCTCCAGAATGTGCGGGAAACTCAAGTTTAGGCCAGAAAAACCAAGAGGGTCAAACCGGCTCAGGTTTGACCCTTGATTTTTGACGCCCCGAAAGCTGGCGTTCGCTATCCTTTCACGTTTACATGGGAAAACGACATGATGGCTTTCCCCGGTACCGCCTTGCCAAAGGACTGCGCCGGGGCAAACACAGTAAAGAGAAGAGCCCGGTTCAGTTCCATCCGGACCTGCGCGTTGTCCTGCCCGGAGATGATGCGGTAAGCCTCCACGCGGCCATCCACCCCGACATAAGTCTCAATCACCACCGGCGAATCCAGATTTAACTGGCTGTCAACATCTGACATTTCCAGCCGCGGCGGTGTGTAAAGAAGGGTGGGAACATCATCGTCCGCGCTGACTCTTGCCGGAACAAAGAACCCGATGACTGCCGCAAAGAAAATCATGGCAGCAAGAACGCCTGCGGTAGCGGGGAACATCACCGCATGGGCCGCGTTTTGCAGCCGCACCCAGTACGCGCTTAGCCAGTTCTGTCGCCGACGTGATTTTTCACTGGCAATGACTATGCGCAGCTTCAATGCCAGCTCCGGAGGAGCCTGCTTACGGCCCAGTCCCGCTACTATTTCTCGCGTTTTCTCAAGCGATGCATATTCAGACTGGCACTTTGCACACTCATGTAAGTGGCCGGACACCTGATGCATCTCCGTACCTGTAACAGCTCCGTCAAGGTACAGGGAGAAAAGCGGCTTTGCCTCTGTACATCTCATGACTACGCCTCCACTTCCCGTTGCCCCGGCAAAACAGACCCAGTCTTGACCGGCTGCGGCCTCTTGCCGCTCCCCACTTCAGAACCCAGTTCGTGGACAAATAATTCCAGGCGTCTCTTCAGCGCGTCGCGGCCCCGGATAAGCCGGGACTTGACTGTGCCAAGCGAAACCTGCAAAACGTCCGCGATTTCTTCATACGACAGTCCCTCAATGTCCCGCAGCACCACCGTGGTGCGGTAGGGTTCGGGGACCTGCTTCAGTTCACTTTCAACCCGGGCTCGGATCTCTTCATGCTCGAAGATCTCCATGGGGGATTCGCCACGGTCTACCAGCGTGTCACATAAACCAAAAGAGTTGCCTTCCCAATCCTCGTGCGCTTCCATGGAAGTTTCTTTGCTCTTGTGGCGGAACCACCAGCGCCTCTGGTTGGAGGCTTCATGGATGGCTATCCGGTATAACCACGTTTTCAGGCTGCATTCGCCATTGAAACGCTTAATGCCACGAAAAACCTTGAGAAAGACTTCCTGTGTGGTGTCGGCCGCATCGGTGGGATCGGTCAGGATGCGATACACAAGGCTGTAAATCGGTTGGTGATAATGCGCAATCAGCCAGTTGTAAGCCTCGTCAGAACCGGATTTCAGTTCTTCGACGATGGAGGCTTCTTCTGCCCTTACTGCTATGGCGCTGGCTATGTTGCCCACTGCTGCTGCTGCTCCCGCCATTCTTCTCATGGCGTCACCTCAACGTTACCAAGAATATGGAGCCGCGACAACTTTTTCCCCATTTGGCTGCGTAACCGCCGTAACTTGCAGGGCTTACACGCGGTTTCGCCCCTCAATGCTCTTAATTTATTAGACCCCGGATCAGACTTGTAAGTTCCAGAAAGGAAGACTTGGGCAGGATTATTTGGGACTGGGGGTAGGGGAGGGAGATGGCTTGGAACTCTTTTTCTTTGTTGATTTTACGTGCTTTCCCTGATCGTCGTCATCCACCACAATCCGCTTTACCCCGTTGCGCTCGGTGATTATATGCACGCCTTTGGGGGCTTTGCCCCCGCCTGGCTGGGCCGTGGAAGAAGCCACAGGAGCGGTCCCGTTGGGCAATACCGGGGACCGCTTCCTGCTTTCGATCTGTGAAGCCGTTTGTTCGATATAGGTGGAGAGGTTCTGGCGGGCCGAGTCGAGGGCGGCCGCATCATTGGCCAGCGGTTCGTATTCCTCCCGTTTGCCCAAGACCCCGGCGGCATCCGTCAGAGACGTGAGGTACTCGTAAACAATGGTTATGTTGTGATACAGCTTGAAAGTGGCAGACATGCTGCCCCGGCTGTTTTCCACGTCATTGATCAGGCCGGGGATGGCGTAAGTCACGTTGCGCTGGATGGAATCCGCCATCTTCTGCAGTTGGTCTTTCTGGTCGTTATCTGTCTTCCACTTTTCAATCCGCAGCTTGCCGAGGTCTCCGTTGGTGGAGAGCGCGGCTTTCTGGATCTGCTCGATAATCAGGTTGAGGTTTGCCTGTATGGGCGTAGCATTCGCCGGTGGTTGAGTCTGTTCCGGGGGCTGCACCGGTTGTCGTGCCTGGGGACCTCCTCGCGGCTGGGCCGTGGCCGCGATCACCGTCAGACACACGAGTGTCACAGTTGCAAGGGCCTTTGTCATTCTCCCTCCTGCTAGTTACTAGATGAGAGTAGCCGGTTGGCAGGTTACTTGAGGGGCTTACAATCTCCTGGGAAAAGCACATGCCGGCGCCCAAATCACCCAGCCCAATAGGATACACAAAAGCCAGGCAGGCGCTCCGGCGCTATGGCAATCCGGCCCGGGCGCAGGTTTATGGCTGGTACTTCAAGGATCCCGGCCAGGACAGGTTCCTGGGCGTGAGCACAAAAGATATGCGTAGCGTGGCCCGCCAGTTCCGTGATCTGGCCATGCCGGACGTAAGAAAACTGATGCTTTCGCGCGTGCATGAGGAACGCTCGCTGGCCCACGCGATCCTGCGCTGGAAGTTTGAAAAGGGCAGTGAGGCGGAAAGGGAAAAGATCTTCAATTTCTATATCCGCCATCGGGATACGATTCACAGTTGGGACGGAGTAGACGACAGCGCCCCGTACATTGTTGGTGCTTACCTTCTTGAGCGCGACAAAAGCCTGTTATATGACCTGGCTCGCTCGCCCCGCATCTGGGACCGCCGGATCGCCATGGTGGCAACGCTCTGGTTTATTCGCCACGGCCATATTCAGGACACTCTCAAACTGGCAGAGGTGCTGCTCAAAGATAAAGAAGATCTCATTCACAAAGCTTGCGGCTGGGCCCTTCGCGAAGTGGGGAAGAAAGACTTGCCATCCCTGAAGCGATTTCTGAAGCAGCACTGCCGCACCATGCCAAGGACCATGCTGCGCTATGCCATCGAAAGATTCGAGGAAAGCGAGCGGCAAAAGTACCTGAAGGGAACCGTCTGACTCAGGTTCGAGGCGGTCATCCAACCATCCCAGGGCCTGGGATGTTCTAAAATGTTGCGCATCCGTGATCTCGCGGGAGGATCTATGCCGCGCTCAGTCCTCGGTCTGATTCTTATTCTTACCTGGTATTCCCCCTCTGGCGCGCAACATCTGCTCCATACAAAAAAAGGCAAGGCGCAACCTTCTCCGCAGGTAACAAAACCTGAGCAGCCATTAGAGTTTGCGCTTTGGGAGACGCAATCCGACCTGCGCAAGCGGGCAGGCGAGCCGCAACAATATTTCGTCCCGGCGATTCAGAAGCTGATCAAGCCATCGGAGCTGCGATATTACGCGGACAACTATCAGAAAGTGGACGACGTCTTTTACCGCGATACCGCTGCCGGAGAAGTTCGAATTCTGGTCGCTTACGCGCGAGATGAGTCACAGGGCCACTTGAATCCAGAAATTCGAGTGGAGAAAGTCCATTTCTTTTTTGACAAAGATGTGAGCCTGCGTCAGGCGCTCGCTTCCATTCAGGAACTGCGCCAGCTCTGTTCAGGTGGATGCATTCTGAACGGGATGTCTTCCAGCGTGGTTGCGCAGCCGGCGAATCCCAGCGAAGCCCAAATCAAGCTCGCGCACGATATGAAGCCTAATTGGCGTGGGCAGGACATGAGTGATGCCACTCCCGGAGCGGAGGTGTTTTATGTGGATAGCCCGTATCCAATTGATTTCGAGCACAGCCCGGTGGAGCGCATTGATTACACGCTCATGAGCAATGCCGGCCGCGAGCGCTATACCATGGCCATCGTAAATAAGCAGCCCACGGTGCTGGATGTCTGGCATCCGCGCGTGGGCGATCCGCAAATCGTTGCCCAGTAAAGCTTGTTTAGTACTGGTTGGTGTACTGGATTGCAGCTTTCTTTTTGGCTACGGGCGGCTTCTTTGCCGGCGGATCATCATTATCAATAATGATCTTGCGCGGCATGTCAGTCGGCGATGAATCAGAAGAATACACGTTAAAAGCAGCAGGACTGCCGCCGCTGAAGCCGCCGCTATCGGCAGCAGCAGCGCGCTGCATGATGTAAGAGGAAAGTCCGCGGCGCAGCCGCGTGAGCTGGTTAAAATCAATCGCCAGCGGCTCGTACTCGTCTTTCCTGTTGCCGTACTCCTCCGTCGCCATCAGCAGTGTATCCAGCGTCTCGCAGACCAGGCTTAGATCTTCATAGACCTTGAAGGTTGGCGCAAGATTCCCATGTGCGTTCAGGGCATCGCGGATCATCTCCGGAAGCGGGCCTCTAAGGTTACGTTGCAGGGAAACGGCCGCCTCTTCAGCGTGGTTCTTGTGCGAGCTGCTGGTAGTGAAGCCGCTTTTCCAGCCGCCTTTCCAGCGCTCGATGTGCGTGTGAGAAATGTCAGTGAACGTGGCCGCCGTGGTGCGATCAAGCTCCAGCAGCATGGAGGTGAGGTCCGTGCGAGCCGGAGCAACCTGTGTTCTGCCGCGCTGTTGCGCGCAGAGAGGAAGGCTCAGCGTTAAAACAGCAATGATGGCAGCCAGGGAAGTTTTCATGGGCACACTCCTGTTGGCAATAAGGAAGCATAGCTTCACTTTGTCCGGAAGACGCGGTTACCTATGTACAACGAACTGCACCTTAGGGCATGGATTCCCTGGCGAGCGGCGGTGTCCCTCCGGTAAAGACGCAGGCTATACTCATCAGTGACCCAGGCCCGGCAGTCTCCATGCACTTCTCACATTCTTAGGAGCACTATGGAAGAGAACATCATCTCCAGCGCTCAGGACCGCATTCTGACGGTCCGAATCAATCGTCCTGGCAAGAAGAATGCGCTCACTCGCGCAATGTATATCGCCATGACAGAGGCGATTCACCGGGCCGATGAGGATCCAGCTATCCGCGTAATTTTGCTCACGGGTACCGACGATTGTTTTACCGCCGGCAACGATATTGCCGATTTTGCCGCCGCCAAACCTGGCGAGACGCCGGTTGCACTGGAATTCCTTCGAGAGCTGGCAACCGCTAAAAAACCCGTAATCGCAGCGGTCGCCGGAGTCGCAATTGGAATCGGCACTACCATGCTGCTTCATTGTGACCTTGTGTACGCTGCCGAAACGGCGCGATTTCAGCTTCCTTTTGTGAATCTGGGCCTGTGTCCTGAAGCGGGCTCTAGCCTGATTTTGCCCCTGACGGTTGGGTATCATGAGGCGGCCGATCTATTGTTCTTCGGCGAACCTTTCGGCGCTGATGCGGCGCGCCATCTGGGACTGCTAAATCGCACCCTTGCTCCTCATGAGCTCATGCCCAAAGCTCTGGAACGCGCTCAGCAACTGGCGGAAAAGCCTCCATCCGCACTGCGCACTACCAAGATGCTGCTGAAATCCGGTTCGCGCGAGGCCATTGCCAAAGCCATGGACCGCGAGACAGAGCAATTCGCCGCGCTGTTGCAAGGCCCTGAAGCCAAAGAAGCCATGATGGCGTTTCTGCAACGACGCAAGCCGGATTTTTCAAAATTCTGATGCCAGGCCTATGTCGAATTTGACTGTTCGCCCTGCCAGAGTCGAGGACCTTCCCCGGCTGACTGAGATCTACAACTATTACGTTCTGAACTCGCCCGTTACATTCGATCTGGAACCGTACACGGTGGAGCGCCGCATGCCGTGGTTCTCGCAATTCGGCGTCACAGGGCGGCATCGTTTGCTGCTTGTGGAAGCAGACGGCCTGGTGCTGGGCTATGCGGGAACAACACGATTTCGCCCAAAGGCTGCATACGACACCACGGTCGAAACCACCGTCTATTGCAGTGCAGACAACACGCGCAAGGGACTTGGAAGCATGTTGTATTCCGCATTGTTTGAGGCCATTGCGAAAGAAGATATTCACCGCATTGTTGCAGGATTCACTCTGCCCAACCCGGCTTCACAAGCTTTGCACCAACGCTTCGGGTTCAAACTGGTAGGTGTCTTCCACGAAGTTGGACGCAAATTCGGACGCTACCATGATGTTGCCTGGAATGAAAGACCTCTTCGAATGTGACCGCGCTTGAAATTCATTCGCCCGTCCGGCTTCAAGAGCCAACGGCCAATAGCTAGTCGCTAGTGGCTGCTTCTTTAGCACCTCACAACTTTTTCGCTCACAATGCCCCTGGTCGCATTGCGAGTGTCAATCACAAGCTGAGAGTGCTGCACGATCCACTCGTAGTCGTAGCTGGAATGGTCGGTGACAATTATGACTGCATCAAACCGCTGCAGATTTTCGAGCGGCGTGTTCTGCATCTCCAGTTTGTATTTCCGGCCGTGGCCCACGTATTCAAAGAATGGATCGTTGTAGTTGACCTGAGCGCCTTCTTTTTGCAGCAATTCAATGATGGTGAGCGCCGGCGATTCCCGCAGGTCGTCAATGTCCTTTTTATACGCGACTCCCAGCACCAGCACTTTTGATCCATTCAGGCTCTTGCGCTGGCGGTTCAGCGCTTCCATGGTGGCGGCAACAACGTGGTAGGGCATGCTGAGGTTGATTTCGCCGGCCAGCTCGATGAAGCGCGTATGAAAATCGTACTCTTTGGCTTTCCAGGAAAGATAGAACGGGTCCAGCGGAATGCAGTGGCCGCCGATTCCCGGGCCGGGATAAAAAGGATGGAAGCCAAACGGTTTGGTAGAGGCCGCCTGGATCACCTCCCAGATATTGATCCCCATGCGCAAGCAGAGCATCTTTAGTTCGTTTACCAGAGCGATGTTCACGCAGCGGTAAATGTTCTCGAGCAGCTTGGTCATCTCGGCGACAGCAGGGGCAGAGACCGGGACCGTGCGATGGAAGATGGCGCCATACAGCTTGCAGCAAAGTTCTGTGGCCGCAGGATTGAAGCCGCCTGCCACCTTGGGAATGTCCGCGCGCGCCACTGTGTCATTGCCGGGATCTTCGCGTTCAGGCGAGAAGGCGACAAAAAACGTGCTGTTGCCATTGTTCTCTCCGCGCGCGGCTTTCAGCCCGCGAGGGTTCTTTTCCAGAATCGGGACCAGCAGCTCTTCCGTGGTACCGGGATAGGTGGTGCTCTCCAGCACAATCAACTGTCCCGCGCGAAGGTGTGGAGCGATGGCCTCCGCAGTGGCAACGATGAAACTCAGATCAGGTTCGTGATGATCATTCAGCGGCGTGGGAACAGCAATAAGCACCGCGTCCATCTCCGCAATGCGCGAGTAATCCGTGGTAGCGGTGAAACCTGCCGCCTGCGCCGCCTGGATCTCTGTTTCCGGGATGCGCACAATATATGATCCGCCTTGCGCCAGCATATCGACTTTGGTTTTGTCGATATCGAATCCTGTCACACGAAATTTTTGTTCGCTGAACAGAAGCACCAGGGGAAGACCAACGTAGCCGAGTCCGATAACTCCGATCCGTGCGGTCCGGTCAGCAAGTTTTTGGTGCAGAGATTCAAATTGCGCCGAAGATACAGTCTGTGCAGTGCTCATCAACATCCTTCAAATGGAGGCCGGCGGGCATTCATCTGTGATCAGGCCCGGCAGCGGCCATTGGAAAAATTATGTCACAGATGCCGGTACTTTCAGTTTGACTATTAAAAGAAGGTCCAGAGAACAGAAAATTTATGAGTGGAGGCCGGGCGAATCCCGGGTTAATCTACGCCGTCGCTGCTTGAGCCGCCAAGGGCCGCCTGGCTCCAGTCCGGTGCTCCATCACCCTGCAGAGCATAGCGGTAGAATCGGGGATGGCCGCGCATTTTCCAGTAGTTGGTGTCATATTCAGAAACCTTCACGCCGGAACGCAAAGCGCTGAGGAACTGGTGAGTGTCAGGGTCTATCACAATTCCTACGTGACCGCGCCAGACAATAATGTCGCCAGGAAGCGGAACACGAACACGGCGGAAGGCGTCTACACCATCATAGAGGTCGCGGGAAGTTGCGTAATCATAAGGGAGCCCTGCGCGTGCATAAATATCATGCACCAGGTGCGAGCAATCCAGGCCGGCCCAGCGTAACTGGTGCCCCAACCGCTTCACAACGGTTTCTGCAAGGGCCGATGGCGCAATGTCCCAGACCTCTTCATCCGCAGTCACATGCGTCCGAAACGTCTGTACCATTTTTTGCTGTGCGACCGCTACGTTCGTTCCCCCAACGACGCAGGCGATCATGAAAAACCAAAAAAATGTGAGTGTTCCCAGGCTTCGCATTCGGCACCGATATTTACATCTTCAAATTTCGATGCAGGCAGAAAGCAATCCAGAGCTGGATTTATGTAAAGGCCGGGCGATGCAGAGTCACAGGCCGAAGATGCCTTTCAATTCAGAGTTGCTGCACTTCAAGTTCGTGTATGCGCGCGTATGTGCGCTCGAATTCGGCTTTGAGAATCGGGTTGGGATCAGTCAACTGGGAGACGACATTTCGCGCCCAAACAAAGTAGTCGCGTTTTCGCTGCGTGGGCCAATTTGATGGAGGAGTGGAGAGCAGCGCCCGCAGGTTGGAAATTTTATCTGCCAGCTTCAGCGTTTGTGCCCGGGGTGATTTCTTATGCGCGGTCTGCACCTGGAGCTCCTTGCGCTGCTCTTTCGGTAGAGACTTGTCATCTGTAACTTCCATCACCAGCGCCGTCACGTCTTTGCCAAAGCGCTGTTCGAGCTCCTGCGGGGTCACATCAGTATCTTCGACCGTGTCATGCAAAAAGCCGGCCATCACCAGGTTGGCGTCCAGCAGATTACTGCTGCGCGCGATCAATTCCGCCACCTCAATCAAATGATTGACGTATGGTTCGGCTGCTTCGCCTTTGCGCCTTTGTCCTTTGTGACGCTCGGCAGCGAAATGCGCAGCGGCCAGGATGCGCTGAACGTGGTCAACACAATCATTCTGCTTTTCCTGCGACATGCAATTTCCCCTTCCACGCTAGTGGCCGCGCTGGGCCATGACAATTTTGGCTGTGGTTATTGCCTGCCCAACGTGCCGCTGGCTATGATCCGCCACGTGCACCAGCAAGCCGGCAACGGTTGTGGGCAACTGCTTTTTCCCAACCTTGCGGCTTTCCTCAAGCTCAGCCGGTGAGAACGCCCGAATACGCCGCGCGCTCTTGGTAAATCCCACTACCAGTTCCGCCAGGAGCTCATTTCGCGTTGCTCCGGGAGAAAGCTCATCTTTTAGCGCCGCAAGCTGTTCGCTGGTAAGCTGCGCGCCTTCAGCATAGGTCAGCAGGCGGTCAGCGCTGCGGGTGATGTGGCGCAGGTGAAATGCCACGGGGGCAATGCCTCCGGGACGCGCGTTCAATTCCTGGTCGCTCAGGCCATCGCACCAGCGCTCCAGGTCTTCGCGCGCCAACTCCAGTGCGTGCAGCACCGCGCGCTGCACAGCAGGCACTTCCGTCAGTGTGCCGCGCAGCCATGGCTCGGGCTGTTCAATCTTGTTCATCCATTAACCTTCCTGCCTTTAAGATAAGTGACAAAATGCTTACGAACAAGCAAGGCGCGAACAAGCGTTTATCGGTGCGTGCGCGAATCCCTGAGGAGATCCCTCTCACAATCTGAGTGACATTTCGCTTTCGGGCCGAAAAGGTAATCTCGCCCCGAGTCCCATCCCTTGCGAAAGGTTACAGATTACTTGTACATGTCCGCCTGCGGCGAATTTCCAAAAACGAAACAAGCTGGCAATGCCGGGTTCGCGCAGCGTCATGGCACCTAGAATGTTCTCCCTCCCCGCTCCCCGCCTGAAGGTGCAGTGAGTTTTTTAACTCGTTTGGAGGCGAGAACAATGAACGTCAAATTATCTCCCCGTTATCTCAAAATCGTATCTGTGCTGGGTGCTGCTTTAGTATTTCTGTCACTGAGTGCCCTGGCCCAGAGCAACACAGTCACATTTCTGCGTACTGACCAGCCCGGAACCTGGTTTCAGAACGTTGCCGGGCCAATTGCAGGCACGCAGTCGCTTGCAGTGGCCACGCCGGGTGTGCAAGTTTTATTCAACGGAGATTCCAGCACAGTACACACGGTAACCAGCCTGATCTTCCCGACCGGCGCGGCAGGCATGCCCTTTGACTCGGGCACAGTGCAGAATGCGACCCAGGTCTCCGTCACGCTGACCACACCGGGTTTGTATGTCTTCACCTGCAAAATCCATCCTTATATGTTTGCCGCCGTAATCGTGGATGACCCGGCAACGCAGGGACTGGACCTGGGCGAGAACGTCAGCCTTGTGACCGGCGTAAGTGTCCCCACGAGCAGTGATCTAGCCACTCGCCTGCTTCGGACCTTCTTTATCGCCACCAACCCCGATAACTGGCAGGACCACACCAAGGCGACCTGGCACATAACTTATCCCAGCGTTCCGGTGCGGATCACCGGTGGCGCTGTGGTGAATCTGGCGGACGTGCTGAATGCCCGTTACGGCAATGACTTGCCGATCGCCAAGCCGTTCAATCCCGCAACGCCGGGCGTGGGTGAAGTGTGGGTGGATACCCAATTCGAATTGACGGCGCACAAAGACAAACCCGGAACCACCACCGCCGTTAGCACCACAGACTGGAAGCCAATTCGCAAAGTAGCCCTTCCGCAGATTGACATGAACAATCCACACAACATGTGGACGGATCGCGACCAGAAGCTGATTTATCAAACCATGTGGTTTGACAATCGCATGGCCGTGTTTGACCGTATTACCGGCAAGCTGGTGCGAGACGTGACTGTCGGGCCTGCGCCGTCACACGTGATGACCCGCACGGATACTGACCATCTTCACGTCGCGCTCGACGGAGAAGACAGCCCGTTCGCCGTGGTTCAGCTTACGCCGGGAGGCGCCGCCATTGAGCGTCGCATCGATATCGAGGGCGGACATCCCCACGCGCACTGGATGGGGCACGACGGCAAGAGCATGGTGACTCCGAACACGTTTGACAACACATCCACAATTTTTGATTTCAACACGGATGCTGTGCGCGCGCTGGTGCCCACCGGCAATCTGCCCATCGCCACGGGTATGATGCCCGACGATAGTAAGTACTATCTGGATAATTTCCTCGATAGCAGCATGCAGGTGATTGATACTCACACTGGAGCCACCATCAAAACCTTCAGCCTGCTGGCGAACTATGATCCCATCAGCGGAGCTATAACCGGACCCGTAGGTGCGCTTCCCATTCAGACTCCTGTAAGTCCGGATGGCACAGCCGTAGTGACAGCCAACATCCTGACCGATACGATTACCATCATCGACACCAAAACAGATACCCTGGTTGCGGCCCTGCCCTGCGATGCCGGATGCCATGGCGTGCAGTTCGGCGCCAAGCGTGGAGGCGGGTACTATGCCTATGTCAGCAGCCAGTTCTCCAATACCGTTGAGGTGGTGGATATCGACCCCAACCACGACGGCAATGTAGCTGAAGCCAAAGTTGTTGGTCGTATTCTGCTGAACGCGCTTCCTTCAACCCACACCGATGACCAGATTGTCGGCTTGGCCGGGATGGGCGGACAGGGTGTGCTCGCAGTGCCGGTGGTTTACAACGGATGGGTGCAGAACCTGCCGCAGAACTTCAAAGCCAAATTGACACCCGCGCAGCGAAATCCGTTCCCCGCGAAGTAGATTTGCCAAATCGCAACTGATGGAAAAGGCTGGTCTCTGGTTCTGTTTGAGGCCAGCCTTTTAGCATAAGAATTTGGAATTTTGCGTTAACGTGCTGCCGCTTTTTCAGGGGTTGCAGCGCGGCTGACGGCGGCCTCCACCTGAACGTGAACAGTGCATTCAGGGTCGCCCTTCAACATGCAGCGGGACTCCACAATGCTGACTGTCTTTCCGTAATGCCTGGCAGCGCCCTTCACAATTCCTTTCAGCAGCGCGCACATCTTGCGCCTGGAATCGTAGGAGATGGTCACACGGTCGTCGGCCAGGCGCCGCACCACCAACTGGGGCGGCGCCACTCCGGGATGGAAGCGCACGATTTTGTGAATGGTGTCCTCTGTGTTGCAGAGGAAATCCACCAACGTCCAATCCGGCTTTACCAGGAAGGAATACTGGCGAATGAGATCCGGAGCAATGAAATCGCCAAAATCTTCGAGGATCGTGTTCACGTCCATGCCCGTCATCTTGCAAGCGGTAGTCACCAAAGAGAGAAGGTCATGATCAGGATAGACTGAAGCCGCCAAATACAGATTTCCCTTAAGTCCGGCTTTTTCCTGCAAAATGTCCCAGGTCTCGGCATCGAACTTGGTTTCTACATACTTCTTGAGCTCTGAAAATATCAAGCCATGCATGGAACTTCCCCTTGTTCTGCTCTATCGCAATCAGAATTTTTGATGTGTTCGAATCATGATATGAGGATTCGTTCCTTCTGCCATGCATAGCAGCCGGATTTTCGAAATTTAGAAACAGGGGTTACTGTTGGCCAATGAACCTGCAAGCGAACTTTCGGGAAGACAACAGCCCATGCCGTCTCCACATCCGTTGACTTTGGAGGAAGCAATGGAAATGAACACGGAAAAGCAGAGACAGGAGCAGGAAAATAGAAAGCCCTCTGCAGACGACGCCGAATCCCGGCTCAACGACCAGGACCCCGGTGAGCGCCAGAAAGAAAACCAGAACCAGCAAAAGGACGACCCGCTAGCGGCTTAGCCGAGCGTGTTCAAACGTTGTTTGGCCATCGCGTATGCTCACTCCACGGTGATGCTGATTGTCTGCTTGAAAATCACTCCCTTAGTGTCTTTGGCTTGAACGGTGAGGCGGCGCACTCCGCTGGCCATTGCTATTGATGTATCCAAAGAACCTCCACTGACGGTGAACACCGCCGTGCCATCCACATAAATCTGGATGAACGAAACGGTTGCGGAATCGCGCGTAGCCGCCTGCACATGGACCGGAGAGCTCACAGATGCGCCATTCGCCGGCGAGCAGATGGTCACAGAAGGCGACGTCGATCCGGGGTTGCAAGTGCCTGGGCTGGGAGTTGGTGTAGGAGTTGGTGTAGGAGTAGGAGTGGGAGTGGGCGAACTTCCGCTTACGTTTACGGAGATAGTCTGCTTGAAAATGTTCCCGGCGCTGTCCTTCGCCTGGATAGTGAGCCGGTGCGTGCCCACGGAAGCTGAGATGGAGGTATTAAGAGACCCTCCGCTGGTGGTGAATACAGCTTTGCCATCCAGATAAATCTGAATAAACGAAACGGAAACGGAGTCTCGCGTTGTCGCCTGCACCTGCATCGGCGAACTTACAGTAGCACCGTTTGTGGGTGAGCAAATGGTAACTGACGGCGAAGTTGGGCCCGGGCTGCACGCGCCGGGGGTTGGCGTTGGAGTCGGCGAGGGAGTTGGGGTGGGTGTTGGACTCGGGGTCGGTGTTGGGCTTGGCGATGGCGTCGGGCTTGGAGTTGGCGTCGGAGTCGGGGTAGGAGGCGGAGAAGTGCTGTCTACAGTGATTGAGATAGTCTGCTTGAAGATGTTTCCTGCCGCATCCTTCGCTTGCACAGTGAGCCGGTGCGCGCCCGCGGACATTGGGATGGAGGTATTCAGAGTACCTCCGCTTTGGGTTACAGCAGCTTTGCCGTCAACATAGGCCTGAATAAAAGAAACAGTTGTGCTGTCTGTAGTTCCCGCACTCACGTCCACCGGAGAACTTACAGTTGCGTTATTGGCAGGGTTACAGATTGTCACCGAAGGTGAAGCGGTGCTGAGTGTGCAAGGCGCAGAGGAACTCTTGGTCAGGTAGAACTCCAATTGCGTGGTCAGGCTGTCACTCGCTGTCTCCGTTTGGGATGAATTATTCCAGCCGCTGCCAGAGGCGCTTAGGCTATAGCTGGCTGGAGGCACAGAGAGGCTGTAAGTACCGTCAGACGCGGTTACGGTAGAAGCGCTTCCTGCCGTTACGGTCACGCCGCCCGCAGCCGCACAGGTGGATTGATTTCTGATTTTGCCGCTGATCTTTGAGCTGCCTGTGTTCGGGTTGGGATTATGGTAGGGAACTGTGAACTGCTGCGACGCGCCCGTCATGTACTGGTTGAGAAATGGAGAGTACGTCTGTACAGAGATGGTGTTGGAAGCCGGATGAAAGGTGAGAATTTCCAGCCAGCCGTCGCCGCCATTGGGAAAATCCTGCATATCGGCGAAAATCTGGTTGACCAAATTCCCGTTATCGCCTACATCTTCGCGATGGGAGACGGAGCCGCCCGTAAAATGGCCGTTCAGAACCATGATCACATTCGAGTGCTTTCTCAACCGCTGCCACATCTGCTGTCCGTTGGCGTTGCCTGGTCCCATGTCCTGAGTGTCGCAAGTGTCCTCGCGCAGCCCTACCGTTCTTAGATAAGAATGTGTGACTACAATGGCTTCCTTGTCCGGATTGGCTGACAGGATAGATTCCGCCCAGTCCAGCGCGGCGCTACGGGGCCGGAATTCCAGAATCACGAAGAGATACTGCTTACCGTTGATGGTAAGAATGCCGTAGAAATTTTCGTTGCTGCCGGAAGGATAGCTTCCTTTGTAGTACGCTTTGCCGGAATAGCGCGCAGGACCGAACCACTGATTGAATCCGGTCACACTGCGGCTTTTGGGATTGGCGCCGTCATAGTCATGGTTCCCGATTGCCAGCATGTAAGGGACGCCGGCATTGTCCAGAACGCGAATGGCTGCATCGGCATTCTGTTGCTGGGCGGTTTGCGCGCCATCGTTGACGATATCGCCCACCCCCAGCACCATCTGAATGTTGAGTCCATCCCGGTTCGCAGCAATCCAATTGGTCTGGCTGTTCATCACCTGGGGAAAAAATTGGGCCTCATTCTGAGTGTCAGGCAAGACGACGATGGAAAAATCCTGAGCTGTAAGGACATGGGTTAAATCCAGCAGAAACACGAATAGCAGACACAACGGGTACAAACGACGAAGCGGCAACATCCGGAACCTCAGAGCAAGGATGCTTGCGAACGCCACTTAAACGAAGCCAGCGCGGAGCAGCACGAATGCTTTTCTTGCAATGTTGTTCAGTTGGAAGCTGCATGTGCTCTGATGGTTGGATAGATTGCAAAAACTTGGGTAAAAAGCGCGTTGCAGAAGAATGGTGAGGCTATGATTCGGCTTAGAACCTTATACCGATCGCTCCTATGATTAGGAGTCACTGATTTTCTGGATCAAGCAATCGTTTGATGCAGCTAAACATCAACTCACAAACGGAGCATTGCATTGAACCGAATGAGCAGAGATCGCTAGGAGAGAGAAGATGAAAGTAGGATTTGTTGGACTGGGCGCCATGGGCTCAGGCATGGCTCGTAACCTGATCAAGGCGGGTCACAACGTTACCGTTTATAACCGCACTCGCAGCCGGGCTGACGAGCTCAAGCCCGACGGAGCAATTGTGGCGGACACCGCGGCACAGGCAGCCTCTGGCGCAGAGGCTGTGTTCACCATGCTGGCTGACGATCACGCTCTGGAAGAAATTACTTTTGGAGCAGGCAAGCTGCTGGAATCATTGCCCGCAGGCTCTGTTCATTTGAGCGCCAGCACCATCAGCGTACGACTATCGCGCCGTCTCACTGCCGCGCACCGCGAAAGAGGACAGCATTATCTTGCCGCGCCTGTCTTCGGCCGGCCTGATGCAGCGGCAGCGGCAAAGCTCTTTGTGGTAGCAGCCGGTCCCCAATTTCAGATTGAGCGCTGCCAGCCTTTGTTCTCCGCGATAGGACAAAGAACGTTTGTTGCCGGAGCCGAGCCGCCCATGGCAAACGTGGTAAAGCTCGCGGGAAATTTCCTGATTACAACCATAATTGAGGGCCTGGCGGAATCTTTTGCACTGGCGCGCAAGTCAGAAGTTGATCCCGGACAGATGCTGGAAATCCTGACCGGTTCTCTGTTTCCTGCACCGATCTATAAGAACTATGGTGCGATGGTGGCGCATGAAAAATTTGAGCCGGTCGGTTTCAAATTGAAGCTGGGCGCAAAAGATAACCGGCTGGTTCTCTCAGCTGCTGAGGAGGCGGGTGTTCCTATGCCCATCGCCAGCCTGGTGCGCGACCAGTTTCTGGCCGCGATGGCACAAGGGATGGCAGAGGATGACTGGGCGGCGGTGTCGAAGGTGGTTTACAAGAATGCGGGATTGTAGCTTGTTCTAAACGCTGAAAGGCATATGGCCGTTCGGCGCTCGGGGTAGCCGGTGCCTTGGTCTCCTTGTGCGGCGCTTTGCGCTAATCAAGATTCTTGAAGAGTTGTGAGATGGACAGGCCGAAGATGCGGGAGAGTTTGAGGATGGTGCTTAGGCGAATGTCTTTTTTCCCGAGTTCGAGGCCGGAGGTAAAAGAGCGGGCAAAACCACTTTCATGCGCAAAGGTCTCCTGAGACCATCCGCGCTGTTCGCGCAGCCGGCGGATACGTGCACCGAGCTTCTGCCGCACTTCGGTTTCCTGTTGCATTCACCAATAACATGGATATAAACTCTCTCTCCGTCCACGCTCTGTCGTTTGACTCTCTATCGTAGACAGGAGCGAGGTACGGGGAGAGGCATCACAACACGGCGCTCTGCCCCGCTCGATTCCATTCCCGCAAGTGGATCCCGGGGCGGAGCTTTCGTGCGGCGGGATGATAGCAGATTCATGAGAACTTTTTAATCTGAATTGCGATGTCTGCATCGGGCGCGGTTGGGCAAGAGGCAAGATAGGTTGGTTGAGCGATTGGCAATTTCACACGGTGAAGAGGTGCGGTATGTGGTCTGTTGGACAGAAGCTGATGGCCTTTATTCGTGCGGATGCGATCACGAGACAATAGAGTCGGCAATGAGCTGCCTGATCCCGGATGGAAGGAGCTTTATACGGGCAGTGGAGAACGGGACCACGCGATCACTGGATGATGCTGAGTTAAAAGAGTTTCTGGGGGCGCTCACCGTTCGATTTACGGTTTTACGAAGCTGGGAGAAGGAGCCAGGGGCTGCACTGTAGCCACGTTCCGGGCGCGGCGTTGACGCGACCCGCCAGGGTCTCGCCGTAGATGCGGTTCAGCATGCGAATTATCAGTGTGCCCCCCCGAAATAGAATCGCCGTGATCGCACGTCATCGCAGCGTGATCGCGCGTGATCGGAAAAGGTATCAAGACAAAAAGGCAAATACATAGATCCTTCGACTTCGCGCCATCGTAGGTTGGAGAAGGACACTTTGCGGTGGCGCTCCGCTCAGGACGACTAGGTTCGCTTGCGACGCCGGCACTCGTTCCGGTGCCGCGAGTCCGTGATCAAGTGAAATGAGCCGCGCTCAACCGAACACCTGGCTCCACAAAAACAGCAGGTTTGAGATCAGCATGCCGCCGGCGGCACAGCCGAGCCAGAAGTTTTGCAGGTAGCTGTTGGTTGTGCGCATGAGACGGCGGTCATTGGAGATGAACAGGATGCAGAGGAAGATTGGGACAAGCACAATCCCGGCCAGGACCTGCGACCAGTAAAGCACTTTGATGGTGTTGATGCTGAAGAAATCGACGGTCGCGGCCACAAAGACAGTGACGGAAATCGTGACGAAAAAGAAGCGGGCGCGCCAGGGAGGCATGGAGAGTCCGGATTCCCAGCCAAACGCTTCTGACACGGCGAAGCACAGCGAAGCCACAAGAATGGGCAGCGCGATGAGCCCGGAGCCGATGATGCCAAATGAAAAAAGAAAAGGGCCAAGCTGCCCAAAGGGGGCCAGGGCTTCCGCCGCGGTCCGAGTGGTCATGCTGGAAGGGACGGCCACATGCAACTGCGACGCAGCAATCATGGCGGAAAGAGAAATTACGCAAGCTACAAAGGTTCCGGCATGGGAGTCGGTTACATGGGCCTGGGCAACGCCTTCCGGCAGGCCGCGGCGCGAACTGGTTTGCCAGACGATAACATCAGGCGTCAGCAGCGAACCGAACACTGCAACCACGCCCATGGTATAGGCCTGGCTGCTTTCTATTCTGGGTATGAGCACACCGCTGGCCACAGAAAGAAGAGATCCGCTGGCGTACCACGCAGCAATAACGTAAGCGACAAGAATTAGAGAAATGAGTCCAAGAGCTTTTGTGGTTTTTTGATAGTTGCCGATGATCAGCAGGTACCAGACCATGAAAGCGATTACGGCGAGAAAGTAAACCCGCGGTTGGCCGGTGACGAGCGAACAGCTATCCGCCACAGCGACAATGTCGCCGATGATCATGGCCAGGTTAACAACCACAATCAAAACAGCCAGGGCTACAGCCTTGTGGCTGCCGTAGTGTTCGCGCACCAGATCGATCAGCCCACGGCTGGTTTCCCGTCCAATGCGTGAGGAGACCGCAAATACAGTCTGCAGAACGGGAATGCAAAGCAGCACAACCCATCCGAGGCTATAGCCGAAGCCGGCCCCGGCTACGGTGGCAGTGAGGACGGCTGCGGGATCAAGGTCGGCAGCGCCGGAGATAATTCCGGGCAGGAGATTTCTGGCGCGCTCCCACAAGGTGGGCTGCTCTGGGGTCGACGGCGGGCTGTCGAAGGAGAAATATGTGGCCATTTCAGCTACAAAGGGTTAGAGGCAGTTGGGTAGGATGGGTTGGCTGAGCGGCAGGATTCGCCATCTACAAAGCGAGGGCGGACCAGACATGAGTTCGCCGCCAGAGACTCCGCTGGAATCGCCGCGATGAATGATAGTCTGTCTGCGTTCGGAGGAGGCTGCTCTTGATGAACAAATTGCTGACCTGGTTGATATTGACAGTTGGAGTGGGCTGTTTAGCTGTCGGGTCCGGTGTTCAGGCGCAGGAGGTGGGGTCCACCTCGGCATCAACGCAGGCGCCGCTGACACTGACGTTGCAAGACGCATTGAAGCGGGCGCGGGCCAACAGCGTACCTTTTCAAGCGGCGCTCACGGACCAGGGTGTGGCGCACCATGACAAGGTGCAAGCGCGGGCAGTCCTGCTGCCCAAGGTGAGCTACCAGAACCAGTTCATCTATACGCAGCCGGCTGAGGGTCCCACAGGTTCCGCCAACCCGGGTTCAACGGCGGCCAGTGCGCAGGCGCCGCGCTTTATCGCCAATAATTCAGTGCATGAATATTTGAGTGAGGGCGTTGCGGAAGAGTCGCTGGGCTATGTTCAAGTGGCGGACTATCGTAAGGCGAAAGCGCTGGAATCCGTGGCAAGGGCCAAGGCGGAGATTGCATCGCGCGGGCTGGTGCTCACGGTAGTCCAGAATTACTACGGATTCATTGCTGCACAACGCAAGTTTGCCAGCGTGCAACTGGCGGCAACAGAGGCGGAAAACTTCCTGAACCTGAGCCGCAAGCTGGAAAACGGCGGCGAAGTGGCGCATTCAGACGTAATCAAAGCCCAGATCCAATTTAATGATCGCCAGCGGGATTTGCGGGAAGCGCAACTTGCCATGGACAAAGCAAGGCTGGATTTAGCGGTGCTGCTGTTCTCCGACTTCAACCAAAATTTCAGTGTGGTTGACGATTCTGAATTGGCGCCGCCACTGGCGAGTTTCGACGAATTCGCGCGAGTGGCGCAGACCAAGAGCCCGGATGTGAGAGCGTCCGCCTCGGCGCTGGAGGCTGCCGGTTACGAGCTTTCATCTGTGCGCGGAGAATACTTTCCATCGCTGACACTGAATTATTTCTACGGCATTGATGCTCCGCAGTTTGCTGCGCGCGCGCCGGATGGAACGCGCAATCTGGGCTACGCGGCTTCAGCCACCTTGAATATACCCGTATGGAACTGGGGAGCCACGCACAGCAGGGCAGTGCAGGCTGATCTAAAACGAAAGCAGGCACAGCGCGAGCTATCACTGGCGCAGCGCAAGCTGCTGGCTGACATGCGTTCTCTCTATGCCGAAGCCGCGGCGGCGCGCGATGAGCTGGAAATCCTGAGGCAATCTGCCGACCTTGCCGCAGAAAGCCTGCGCCTGACGACCTTGCGCTATCAGGGCGGTGAAGCAACCGTCCTGGAAGTGGTGGATGCCCAGAACACGCTGACCCAGGCCCGCAACGCTTATAGCGACGGCGTGGTGCGCTACCGTTCCGCTCTGGCCAATCTGCAAACCCTAACGGGTACAATGTGACTCTAAAGCTTATGATCCAGTGCTGCCGTAAATACCCGCTGCGCGCGGGCGCTTGCCTGCTGACGGCAGCCTTGCTGGTTTGCGGTTGCGGAAAATCAGAAAAAGCCGAGGAGCCTGAAGTTACAGTACAGGCAGTTGCCGCCAAAACCGCCGACATCTCAAAAACGGTGAGCGCGGACGCGGTTATATTTCCACTCGCACAGGCCATCATTACTCCCAAGGTCAACGCTCCGGTAAAGAAGTTTTTTGTCGCGCGCGGACAAAAAGTGCGCCAGGGGCAGTTGCTGGCAGTCCTGGAAAATCGTGATCTGAGCGCTACGGCCCTCGACAACAAGGGCGCATTTGACCAGGCCGAAGCCAGCTACAACAACAGCGTGAATGCTGCATTGCCGGAAGAGGAGCAGAAATCAGAGCTCGAAGTGCAATCAACCCAGCAAGAACTGGATGCTGCGCAGAAGCTGTATTCAAGCCGGCAGGATTTATTTAAGCAGGGAGCACTGCCACGCAAAGACCTGGATGCAGCGGCGGTCCAGCTTGCGCAGGCAAAGACGGCCTATGATACGGCAAAAAAGCACCTGGACTCGCTGAATGCGGTCGGGAAGCAGGCCACGATCAAGTCTGCTGGAGGGCAATTGACATCGGCCCGAGGGAAGCTGCTGGCGTCAGAGGCGCAGCTTAGTTACACGGAGATTCGCAGCCCCATTGACGGCGTGGTGACCGACCGTCCGCTGTATCCGGGAGAGATGGCGTCCACGTCCGCGCCGCTGCTCACGGTGATGAACACCACCCAGATAATTGCCAAGGCGCACGTGGCGCAGTCAGATGCGATGCTGCTGCGCAAGGGAGATCGCGCGACAGTGACGGCAGCAGGGTTGGAAAAACCGTTGAACGGCATGGTGACGGTGGTGAGTCCGGCGCTCGATCCCAACAGCACGACGGTTGAGATCTGGGTGCTGGCGCCGAATCCGGAGCAGCAGTTGCGTCCGGGGATGTCCGCACAGCTTTCGATTACCGCACAGACTGTGCATAACGCGCTGGTAGTTCCCAGCAATGCGCTGCTGAATGCAAACGGTGATGCGGCCGAGGTGATGGTGATTGATGCGCAGAACACGGCACAGAGTCGCGACGTGAAGTTAGGCGTGCAGACAAGCCAGGAGACGCAGATTGTTTCTGGGTTGAAGGCCGGCGAACAGGTGGTTACAGAAGGCGCTTACGGTCTGCCCGACAAGACAAAGGTCAAAATCGAGAAGCCTGCGACGGTTGTAGAAGGCAAGGAGAAAGCGAGTCCCCGAAGCAAGCCTGAGAGCGACGATAAAGACTAGCCATGGCAGATGAACGCAAAACCACGAGCAAGGCGTCGCCTGTCGGGGCACGCACGCAGTGGTTTGCCGCGAACGCCAAGTCACTGATCTTCACAATTGTAGTGGTGGCGCTCGCGGGAGCTTATCTTTCCACTACTATTCCTGTCTCGGTTTTTCCTTCCACGAATTTTCCTCGGGTAGTGATTGCGGTGGACGCGGGCGTGATGCCGATTGATCAAATGTCGGTCAGCGTGACCCGGCCAATTGAGCAGGCCATTAATAGCGTGCAAGGGCTGGAATCCGTGCGCTCTATTACCAGCCGCGGGGAAGCGGAAATCGATTTATATTTCGAATGGAACGTGGAAATGTTCCAGACTCTGCAGCGCGTGGACGCTGCACTGGCCAGGGTACAGGGCGATCTGCCTCCGGGCACCAAGGTCGATACCCACCGGCTCACCTTTGCCTCCTTTCCCATCCTTGGTTACAGCCTCACTTCAGACACGGTACCGCAAACGCAGCTTTGGGAACGGGCCACCTATGACATTGCCCCACGATTGAACCGCCTGAGCGGTGTGGCCACGGTGCTGGTGCAGGGCGGCCAGGAACCTGAAGTGCACATTACTCCTGATCCGGCAAAGCTGCTGCAGGCATCGGTAACCGTGACTGACATCCTCAAT
This sequence comes from Candidatus Angelobacter sp., assembly GCA_035252525.1. Classification (GTDB taxonomy): domain Bacteria; phylum Acidobacteriota; class Terriglobia; order Terriglobales; family Acidobacteriaceae; genus Angelobacter. The sequence goes on from DATFDA010000139.1 coordinate 31,460, forward strand.
GCCATCAAGTCGGCAAACCTCATCGATTCTCCGGGATTGTTTGAGCGCAATCATCAGCTTGTGCTTGGGTTGGTGAATGCGCAGGCGCAGACGCCCGCGCAACTGGCGAGCATCGTGGTCAAAAACACCCAGGCAGGTGTTCCGGTAAGAATTGGCGATGTTGCCACGGTGCAGAATTCAGTCAGGCCGCTTTATACCATGGTGCGCGCAAATGGCCGGCAAGCCGTCCTTCTGAATGTGAACCGGCAGCCGGACAGCAACACCGTCGCCGTAGCGGATGAGCTGCATGCTGAGATTGAGAACATCCGGCGCACGCTGCCGCCTGGAATACATCTCGATGATTTTTACGACCAGTCTGGAATGGTGCGCGCATCCATCAAGAGCGTACGCGACGCCATCCTCATTGGCCTGTTCCTCTCGGCCATGGTGCTCATCGTCTTCCTGCACGATTGGGGCAGCTCAATCGTGGCCGGCCTGGTGATACCGGTCACCATTATGGTGACCTTTATCATCCTTAAACTGCTGGGCCAGAGTTTCAACCTGATGACGCTCGGCGGACTGGCTGCGGCAGTTGGACTCGTCATTGACGACGCGATCGTCGTGGTGGAAAACATTGTTCTTCATCGCGATGCCGGCGAAGGCCGGCTGGACGCTGTGCAGAGCGCGCTTTCTGAAATCACAGTTCCCTTGATCGGCTCCACTCTCACGCCAATTGTTGTGTTCATCCCGCTCATTTCCATCAGTGGCGTCCTGGGAACATTTTTCAGCGCGCTGGCAGTCACCATGTGTGCAGCCCTGCTCACATCGCTGCTTCTGGCGCTTTTGTGGACACCCACGCTCAGCCACTACCTGATTCGGCGCCATGCCTCTGTGCCGCCGCCGGCGGATGCAGCCGAAGATGATAACGGTGATATGGACCAGGAGATCAAGAAGCTCATGGCTGCCGAAGAGGCGTCCATGCGCGGGTTCTTCCGGCGGGTGATTGACTTCTACGAACGCTGGCTGCGCCGCGCGCTCGAGCGGCCGCTCTGGCTTACCGGAGGTTGTGTGCTGCTGGTGCTGATCTCCGTTGCGTGTTATGCCACGCTGGATTCAGAAGATTTGCCGGAGATGGACGAGGGCGGATTCATCGTGGATTATCTGATGCCCGCTGGAAGCTCTTTGCAGGAAACTGATCGCGTTGTCTCGCA
>DATFDA010000140.1:0-8522 GCA_035252525.1 Candidatus Angelobacter sp.
GCCGGGCAAAAAGCCTAGCATTTTTGATGCCGAACGAGGCCAAATCTCGGGTGATTCGTTGACTTTCTTTACCCACGATGGTAGGGTGCTGATAGGTAGCGGAGAAACATCCCCCAGCCTAACCCCAACAAGGATTCGAGACGCGAGCACGAAGTAATGCAAACCCTGGCTACGGACGACATCGCGAAATCGTACCGCGGTCGCAGGGTGGTCAACGGCGTAAGTCTCCACATCAATCAAGCTGAGGTCGTAGGCCTCTTGGGCCCCAACGGGGCAGGGAAAACGACCACCTTCTACATGACTGTCGGTCTGATTCCGCCTGACAGCGGCCGGGTGCTGGTGGATGGCGAAGAGATTACGTCTGTGCCCATGTATTTAAGGGCCCGGGATTACGGAATCAGTTACCTGCCGCAGGAACCTTCAGTGTTTCGCAAACTGACGGTGGAAGAAAACATCATGGCGGTGCTGGAAGTACAGCGCCTCACATGGCAGGAGCGGCGAAAGAAGCGCGACCAGTTGATTGACGAACTTGGCCTGGGCCACATCCGTAACAATATGGGATACGCTTTGTCAGGTGGTGAGCGCAGGAGAGTGGAGATCGCGCGCGCTCTGTGCATTGCGCCGAAATTTATTTTGCTGGACGAGCCATTCTCCGGCATAGACCCAATTGCCGTTTTGGATCTGCAGAAGATCATCTTTGATCTCAAAGGCAGCGGCATCGGAGTGTTGATAACCGACCACAACGTGCGGGAAACGCTTTCCGTGACTGACCGCGCTTACATCATCAATGAAGGCAGAATCTTCCGCACCGGTACTCCGGAACAGCTTGGTAACGATCCCGAAGTAAAGCGGGTCTATCTGGGAGAGAGTTTCTCATTTGTTTAGGTTAAATGGATGCTATGACTTCTGGAGATGAACGGAAATCAATGCATAAATTACGAGGGTACCCTTTTGCGATGGGCAAGATGGTGCAAAAATATCAGTAACGCCCAGGCAATCAGCAGCAGAACTCATATCGGGGAAGAATGGTTTTACTCCAGAACAAACTGAATCTCAGAGTATCTCAGAAGCAGATACTGACACCGGGGTTGGTGCAGATGGTCAGCGTCCTGGCGCTCAATAAGCTTGAGCTGCGGGAGATGATCAATACTGAAATGGTGGAAAACCCGGTTCTGGAGGAGCTGGATTCCTCCGTTCCGTTGCTGGATGAAGTGGCCGGACGGGAAGAAGCGCGTGAGCGTGAAGCCGCAAAGGAGCATCAGGATCCAGCCCAGACTCAGGAATCCGCCTCTGATGGGGAGAAAAAGGATCCTTTTGACGAAATTGATTTTGGCTCTTTCTTCCGGGATTACCTCGATCCCGGCTATCGCAGCTCCAGCGACATGGAAGAGATTGAACGGCCTTCGTTCGAGAATTTTCTTTCCAAACCCACGAATCTCACAGATCATCTCATGTGGCAGCTTGGTTCATTGAGCGTGACGCGGCAGGTTGAAGCGGCTGCGGAACTGGTGATCGGAAACCTGAACGAAGAAGGCTATTTAACGGCGTCAGAAGACGAGCTTCTGGGTATTGTGGTAGCAGATGAGGACCAGCCTCAGGCTCCCCCGGCAGCATCAGAAGCCTCTGGAAGTGGTCCTTTGAATTCCATGAACGGCACTGAGGACGCGCATCTGCAGTTGGTGGTTTCACATACTCCGTCGCCCGCCGCTCTCTCTGAGCACAACCAGCATCTCGCACCGGTACTGCAATTCACTCGCGAAGACTTGCAGGAAGCCATACGGCTGATTCGGCAGTTTGATCCTGTCGGCGTGGCTGCGCGAGACTTGCGTGAGTGCCTGATGGCCCAGCTCGAGTATCTGGTGAAGACCCGGGAAATGGAAGGTTCTGAGGACCCGGAAAACGATCAGGTGATTGAAGACGCGCTGAAGATAGTAGACGGCCAGCTCCATTACCTGCAAAACAAACAGTACAAAGAGATTGGCAGAGCTATTGGCCGAACCATTGATGCTGTAATTCAGGCGCATGAATTCATCCGCACACTCGATCCCAAGCCGGGTTTGCGCTACAACAAAGTTGAGCCGCGGCTGATTGAACCGGACGTGGCGTTCGTGAAGCACGGAGATGAATATCTGGTGCTCATGAATGATGAAGACCTGCCGCAACTGCGCGTGAGTCCTACGTATCGCAAAATGCTGCATCAGAACCAGGGTGTGGAAAAAGACGTAAAATCTTACGTCAAAGAGCGCTACAAGTCTGCAGTCCAGTTGATCAAGAACATTGAGCAGCGCCGGCAAACGATCCTGAAGGTTTGCCAGGCGATCATTGGCCGGCAACGTGAGTTCCTTGACCACGGTATTGATATGCTCAAGCCCATGATGATCAAGGAAGTGGCGGAGGAGATCGGGGTCCATCCTTCTACCGTAAGCCGTGCAGTGGCAAGCAAGTATGTTCACACCCAGCAGGGTGTTTATGAACTGCGATTCTTCTTCTCAGAAAGCGTGCAGGGGCCCGAAGGCGCGGCCACGTCGCTGCTGATTTTGAAACGCCGGGTAAAGAAGCTGATTGAGGAAGAAGACGCCGCGCATCCTTTGACGGATGAGCAGATTACCAAGATTTTGCAGTCGCAAGGCATTCAGGTAACGCGGCGTACCGTGGCAAAATATCGCGAAGACATGAAGATTCCCAGCACGCATCAAAGGAGGTTGAAAAACTAGCTGTAGAGAGGGACTCGCTGCACGGGAGCGAACGTCCCCAAAGAACACAGCAAGAACGCCTGTATGTGTGCCTTCCGGGCACAGTCAGACGACTCCAAAGAATGTTGTCACTTCAGGAGGGGAGTCAATGAGCGTGGAATATACTGGCCGTCAATTTGAAATCACTCCCGCCGCCCGCAAGCAAATTGAAAGCGGGCTTGAAAAACTCAAAAAGCATCTAGGACCGAATTTTCAAACCCACGTAATCCTTTCTACAGAAAAGCACCGCTCCATTGCCGAAATCACGGTTGCCGTCCGCAACCATGCGCCGATCGTCGGCCTGCATCAGGCAAACGACATGAGCGTGGCCATTAGTACGGCGCTTGAGAAAATTGAGCGCCAGGCGGAAAAGTACAAAAACAGGTGGAAAAGCAAGAAGCAGAAAGCGCGAAAGCGTCACGTGGAACCTGTTCCGGAAGAAGTTTCACTGGCCATTGCAGTGGGAAGTGATGTAAGCACGGCCGTGCCTGTCAAAGTGCATTCCTTTCCCAACCGTGTGAAATTCACTGAGGCGCATATCACCAAAAGTGCGGATTCGGTATCGCATAAGCCTCTCACTCTGGAGGAGGCGGTGAAGGAATGCGAGTTCCGCGATCGTGACGTCTTTGTGTTCCGTGATCTGGAGGGCAAAGTAAAGGTCCTGCACAGGAAGAAAGATGGCAAGATTGAGTTGATAGAAGCTCCACAATAGTTTCTGTGGCTTGCTCCGCACCGTGTCGAGTGTTTAAAGCCCGCATGGCTCAAACAGCCACGCGGGCTTTTCTGTTTCTTGTTGTTTCGCCAGGAGAGCGTGGGTGATTTGGTCTTGAATGATGCGGATTGAATAAAAGAGGCGCCATTGAGCCTGTGAAAATCTGCTCACGTCAGCGGCGTATAATAAGAGTCTCCGATCATGGCCTACCAGGTACTGGCGCGCAAATACCGTCCCCAGCGTTTCTCTGAGGTCATTGGCCAGGACCACGTCACGCGCACTCTGAAGAACGCCATTGAGCAGCAGCGCATCGCTCACGGCTACATTTTCAGCGGTCACCGTGGCATCGGGAAGACTACAATTGCCCGCATCCTGGCGATGGCCCTGAATTGCCGCTCCACTGACCGGCCCACGCCGGAGCCATGCGGTGTGTGCGATTCCTGTGTTGAGATACGGGCTGGGAGTGCGGTGGATGTGATTGAGATTGATGCCGCAACCAACCGCGGCATTGATGAGATTCGTGAGCTGAGAGAAGCGGCGCGATACCGTCCGGCGCGAGACCGCTACAAAATTTATATTCTGGACGAAGCCCATCAGATCACGGACGCAGCTTTCAATGCGCTGCTGAAGACTCTGGAAGAACCGCCTCCGCACATTGTTTTCATGATGGCGACAACGCAGCCTGAGGACATTCCGCAGACCATCCGCTCGCGCTGCCAGCATTTCAGCTTTCATGCAGTGAAGTTTGATGAGATTGTCGGACAACTTGCCGATATCGCCCGCAAAGAGAAAATCGATGCAGACGATGAGGCGCTGGCCGTACTTGCGGAAGCCGGTGACGGCTCCATGCGCGATGCTCTCTCCATCATGGACCAGGCGATTGCCTGTTGTGGAACCAGGCTGAGCGGCGAACTGGTGCGCGGATTGGCCGGGACTGTAGGCTCGGAAGTGTTTGAAGACCTGCTGGGGACTGTTGCCCGCAATTCAAGCGAAGAGGCTTTGCGGCTGCTAGACCGTTTGATGACGGAAGGCCAGAATCCCGCTCATTTTGCCAAGCAGTTGGTCCGATTCCTGAGAAATACCGTTGTCGCCAAGGTGGCGGGAAGCAGTTCACCGCTTTTGCAGATTTCGTCAGACGAGCGCGCGCGGGTTGCGCGAGTGGCAGAGCAGTTTTCAGAAGAAGACCTGGCTAGATTCCTGCAGATCATGCTGCGCACATTTGATGAACTTGGTTACCGGCAGGAGCAGCGTTTTCATCTTGAACTCGGCGTTTTGAAGCTGGTGCATGCACAACGCATGTTGCCCCTGGAACAGGTCCTCAGCCAGGTTTCTGCAGACGTCCCAAAAGCTGCGAGCGGAACGCGACCGAGTGCTGTTTCTGTTCCAGCGCCACAAGCTGCACCCATCCGGCAACAGGGAAACCCGCCCTCGCCATTTGAAATGGACCGGGCGCGCAAGAACCGCAGCTTTGAGCCCGAGATGTCGACCGCCTCAAAGGCGGAAATGCAGAGGAGCGCCGCGCCGGCAGCGGCGGCTGTGGCCGTTGCTGAGCCAGAAGAGGAAAACCAACCGGAGCCTGCCGCAGCCGCCGACCCGGGGATCCTCATGGGAAAGGTTCTTTCTGAGCTGGAAAATGGCGGTCACAAAATGCTGGCCTCAACACTGGAATCGGGAGCGCTCGAATTAAAGGGCGGTGAACTGATCGTCAATGTGCAACAATCCGCTGCGGTGATGGACATGATGATGGGCGCTGAGCCAAGGAGGATTGCCAACAATGCTGCCAGCGCAGCGGCAGGACGGCCCCTAAAGGTGACCGTTATTGGCGGCGCGCCACCGCGAAATGGCAATGGGGCCCAACCAGTCCGCGTGGTGCGCAATGGCATGGGAGCCCGGAGCCGGGCGGCAGAAGATCCGGTCGTGAGGCGTATGCAGGAAAAGTTTGGCGCGGAGATACGTACCGTCATCGATCATCGCGAAAAGAATTAGGAGATGGAGCATGGGTGGCTTTAACGCGCGTGAGTTCCAGGAAATGCTGCAACAGGCGCAGAAGCAGGCACAAGACTTGCAACAACAAATGCAGCGTACAGTTGTGGAAGCTTCTTCCGGGGGCGGCACTGTTACCGTAAAAATGAACGGTCAGAAGCACGTGCTGCAAACCCAGATTGATCCTGAAGCGGTGAAATCCGGAGACGTTGAGATGCTGCAGGATCTGGTGACTGCCGCCTTCAACGCAGCAGCGCAAAAGATAGATCAGGCAATGCAGTCAACAGTTGGCGGCATGCTCGGCAACCTGGGCATTCCAGGGGTGTGAGGACAATTTGTGTCAAAGTTTGCCGAGCCGATGGCTCGACTCATTGATGAACTGAAAAAGCTGCCCGGAGTCGGCGGTAAGAGTGCACAGAGGCTCGCGTTTCATATTCTGCGATCCAGCGCAGACGATGCTGAAGCTTTGGCATCAGCCATTCGAAACCTTAAAGAAAAACTTCATCTTTGTTCCGTGTGCAATAACATCACGGACATTGACCCGTGCAGCTACTGCTCTAGTCCCACCCGCAACCAGCGGCTCATCTGCGTGGTGGAAGAACCCACAAACATCGCATCGGTAGAAAAGACACGCTCTTACAACGGCGTCTACCATGTGCTCCACGGAGCGCTCTCGCCGTTGCACGGCATTGGCCCGGAGCAATTACGGATTCCATCATTACTGAAAAGAATGGAAACCGGCAGTGCCGACGAAATCATTATCGCAACCAATCCTACGATTGAAGGCGAAGCCACAGCAGTTCACCTCACGCAGATCATCAAGCCTTTCGGGGTCAAGGTGACTCGCATTGCCACAGGAATTCCGGCAGGCAGTGATATTGAATATGCCGACGAAGTGACAATGCTAAAAGCGATTGAGGGAAGAAGGGAACTCTGAATTTACCGTCAAGGCAGCACACGTCGCAAAGAGGAATGAACTTGGAGCTTTTCTGAAAACAGAGTTTGGACGTTTTGGGCCTCGTCCCCTCTTGCGGGGGAAGCCTTCAGAGTTTTAGTTTTGCCAGCAGATCCTGCGGATGAACCGGTTTGGCCAGAATGTCAAACTCGTGTCCTTGAGCGCGCGCCTTTTCCAGCAGATCGGCTGTGGCTGCTTGCCCTGAAAACAGCAGGATCTTGCATCCGGGCAACAATTCGCGAATACGGATCGCCGCTTCAATGCCATTCATGTCGGGCATGATCACGTCACTGATGACCAGTTCCGGCCTGGTTTCCTTTGCTTTATCAACTGCGGCTGTTCCGGTGTAGACCGCAGACGCGTCAAACCCGTTCTGGTTGAGGATAATCGAGAGCGTATCCGCGATGACGCGTTCATCATCAACGACTAAGACTCTGGGTTTACTCGGCTGGCCGTTCAAAGAACTCAAACAAATCTCCTCGTTTACTTACTGATTAGAAGATTATACGCGTCAAAGCCATATAGGAGAGATGCCTGTTTTCAAGTGTGAGCTGCCCAAGCCAACCCGCACTCAATGGCTCCGCTTCCTATGAGTGGAAACTCAGGAGGATGTTCTATGCGCAGGCTGCCGACGCTCACTTTGTTTGCGCTCTTCGCGATCACATCATTGATGGCCCAGAGCACTCCCGCAGGATCGCAGCCGCAAGCTCAATCCAGCCAGAACTCGACGAATGTAAATCCGCAGAGCCCGACAACGCCCATGGGAGCAGCGCCCTCGCAGAGTCCTTCCACAACGGGGCAGAATGCGCAGCAGCCTTCGAATCAAGCGCCCGCCCAACCTAGTGCAAATCCGAATAGCCCAGAACCGCCTGCAAACGCCAGCGTTCCAACCATATCTCCTGCGCCAAATGGAGCTGATGTAATTGCTGCAAATACTGAAATGCATGCCGCGCTCGATACGCCGCTTTCGAGCAAAGTATCAAAGCCGGGAGATCGTTTCACAGCCACCATCACTGATCCTGTGCGTGGAAGCAACGGCGCGGTGATCATTCCTCCCGGCGCTCGCGTGGAAGGCGAAGTGGCTGACCTGGAGCAGACGAACGCGATCACTGCATTGCGCGATAAGCCGCAGCTCAGCCTCCGCTTTCGTGATATCGTCTTGCCCACCGGGCAAACTCTGCCCCTGGCCGCAACACTCGTCTCGGTAAACAGCACTAATGGCAAGAACACGAAGAAGGCTGACGAAGAAGGCCATGTGCAAGCCGGAACTCAGGGAAAAGATGTGGCCAAGGACGCGGGGACTGGAAGTGGCATCGCTGGCCCGGGTTCACTGAATTTTGGCGCTCCACTGAAAGGCCTGGCGGTTGGGGCTCTGGCCGGTGGAGGATACATTCTTCCGACCAAGGGAAAGCAAGTTAGTCTTCCGGCGCAAACCGGCATGGTCATTCGACTTGATCAGCCAATCAGCGGGACAACAGCTCCCATGTGAGGACCACAATCGCACCAGTAACAGCGGGCTTCCAGTCACTGTGGCTCACGCGGCTGCTGCTTTTCCTCTGCCGCGTTTCTTTTTCCCGGCTTTCTGCTTTTTCGCTTTTTGACTGAGAAGCTTTTTCTGCCGGGCAACTTCTTCTTCCGAGTACATGGTTCCGCGACAATTCTTTGCCCCGCAGTAGCACGGAGCTTCATCGCCTGGCTCACCGTCCCAAAGGCAATAATCGTAGGTGAGCTCTTCGCCGCTCTCGATGTCGCGCAGCGCCACGATCCAGATCTGCTCGCCGAACTGATCGCTTTCGCAATTCGGATTACAGGAGTGGTTCACGAATGCCGCCATGCCGAAACCGTCGATCACAATGTCAGTATCATCCATGGTGAACAGGTATGTGACTTCGTTGTCGGCATACAGAACATCGGATTCTTCTTTTCTCATCCGAGGTCCGGTGTACTCGAGCACGCGCTCGCCCTTGCGAATTGGAGCCAGCGTATAAACTCCAGCTCCATGCAGAGAAGATGATTTAACAATCAGGCCCATGCAGTTTTTCACGCGCCTTCAGTCATGCTCCGGCGCCATTGTTCGAGCGCAGTATAGCGGAAAACGATCCTTATGCAGAGGATGAAAATTATTTGGCTGCCCCGTGGC
>DATFDA010000141.1:0-3497 GCA_035252525.1 Candidatus Angelobacter sp.
GTCCCGTTGGGAATTCCAGGCTAGTCAGCGATGCATCAACGCGCCGACCGCGATGAAAAACACAATTCCGTAGTAAATCACGGGATCGATAAACGAACGAATCGCCACACGCCATGCCGGCTTTTTGGATGTACCCTGCCGAAATGCTGCGACGCCGAGCCCTATCACCAAGCCATGTGTCAGCCCTAACCCGGCAAAATAAGCCATGTGAAGGTAGTTATGCTCTACCAGTGACACTGCGCAGCCGGGAGAGGCAAGCAAAACAAAGATTACGCCGATTCCCGCAGCCAGACCGGGGCCTTCTTTTGCTTCGGGTGTAACGAACAATCGCCAGCAAACTACCGGGTAGGGCAGGAAGAGCATAGCCGCGAGAAGTCCAAACCCGGGCCTCCTTGTTTCAAGCTGAAAAATTGGCAGGACCAGGAGGGTTCCGCAAACCAGGTCGAGAGCAATTAACCGACGCACGGCCCTTGGGAGCTGCTGAAGCTCTGATTTCAGAGTTAATTGTGGACTTCCGGTCATGGTTTCGGGCCCGGTTCTCGGTGCTGCAATCACTTCCTCCTTGGCGGCTTGGTGCCTTTGGCAGCGGTTCTTTTCTTATGCAATCGGACCACAGTTCTATACGGCTCAGAGCAGCAAGGGACGACGTGGAGAACGGTTCCACCTGCTTTATGACATGCGCAATCACAATCGCGTGGCTGTTTTTTGTTTGTGCCATCCACAGGAAAAGTCTCCGAAAAGTCTATAGTGATCTCTCGCTGCCCCCTTCGTGATTTTAGAAGCAACAGCTCACATATAAATCACATACGAGCTGAACCACAGCGCGCTGGGCAGAGTGCCTGGCGTGCGCGCGGTGAGGATCACGTTGAAATCAGACGAGACCGGCAGCGTCTCCAGCACGGATTCCGTGCTCTTCGCCGGGTGGACCACCGCCAGGTAGCGGAGAAAATCTTCCAGGTGCATGCCGCCGCCGTATTCTGAGCCGGCAAAGGACAGCTCTATGTTCTCGGTATTGAAGTGGCAGGCAAGCGTTGCAGCCAGTGATACTGCGCGCTCATAAGCCGTTGCCGTCACCCTTCCCGGCTCCGGATTATCAAACACGATTCGCAGTCGTCGCTCGTCCTCACGGCTGTACTCCCGCACTTTCAGGCTCCCGGTCTTGGCCGTGGCCTTCCAATCCAGATAGCGTGCGGGATCGTGCGGCGTGTATTCGCGAATCAGGTAGAGTTCGCTACCGCGCCCGCGCGCATAGGAAACAAACTCTCCCGTGATCATGGGCAGGACGTCCAGCACATCATCGGACTGCAGCAACGCGGGATAAACCAGCATGTCCCGCTGGAGATCAATCTTGCGGCTCTTGATCAGAAAGGAAAAAGGAAAACGAGTAGCCACACTGAAAGAATCCTGGGAATACAGGCCACGCCGGGGAAAAATAAGTTCCACCTGCGCCTCCGTCGTATCACCTGGCGCCAGGTAGGTGAAGTACACCGGACGGCTGAGAATCTCTGACGGTTTCTCCACCGGGTCTCGGCGCCGAAGCGTCAAATCAGGCAGCCGAAACCATTGCTTCTTCCGCGGGAAAATGAATTCTGTCTTGCTCCATTCCCATTCAAGTGTCCGCTTTTTCTTTTCCGTCGGAGTAAAGACCTTAACCGAGAATGCCGGCATCCAGAGCCGGGGATTGGTCAGACGCACCCGGACTGCCACCGGCTTTCCGGCAAACGCATTCTGCGGCATGGCCAAATCAAGTTCCAATCGCCGCAGCACAGCCGCCGACCCAACTCCAGAGACGATGATGGCTGCAAGCATCGCGGCCAATACGATAAACAGCAGGTTATTGGCCGTGTTCAGGGCGGCAATGCCGATCACCAGCGCCGTTCCCAGGTACGCCATGCCCTCGCGGGTCAACTCGTAATGCAGCGCTTCACGAACACGGGTAGCCGCAACCCGCCGCGCCAGGTACGGAACCGTAGTCAATCCCACCACCGCAGCCAGGAACAATGCGCTGGAAGCAAAGATCGCCGTGGCCAGCATGTTGCCTGATTCGCGCGCCGCGGATGAAAATACCGCTGCTGCAAACGCCAGCCCCAGGCCGGCAATGGCAATCAGGAAGCGCAGCCAGGCCTCTCCATCCAGATTGGCCCAGAATGATTTAAAGATGGTGATCATGCGGAAAAGCTATGCCCTCAGTTTGGCACAGCTTCACTCAGGACGTTCAATAAAATCCAGCACCAAACGGTTAAACACTTCCGGGCATTCCTCAAACGGGAGGTGTCCTGCGCCGGGTATCACCTCCAGCCGGCAATGCCGTAGGGACTGTTTCAGCGGTTCAGCCGAGCGCAAATCAACTGCGCCGTCGCGCGCTCCCCAAATCAACAGAGTCGGCGCCTTCACTCGAGGAATGGCTTCCTCCAATGCCGCCATATCGTGCTCCCAATTTCGAAAGATGTTGATCAGACTGCGTGCCCGCCCGCGACGACGAATCAGGGCAGAATAGCCCTCAAGTGTTCCAGGCGGGATTCTGCTTTTATCGCCATACATCTGTTCGAGCGCAACACGGTGGAACCTGCCGGAAAAGGGCAGTCCACAGTAAACCAGCAGCCTTCCCATGGTGCTGGCGCAAAATCGTACCCGCTCCTTCCCAAAAGTTGACCACGGATTCACCGGAGCGGCCAGTGTCAATGACCGCACCGCGGAACAGCCGGCTGCAAGCAGCAATGCAATGGCTCCGCCCCATGAGGAAGCAACCACATCCACTGCGCGAAATCCGTTGTCCTGAATAAATTGCGCGAGCCTTTGCGCCTGCATCTGCATGCCGCAGTTTGTGCCTCTTTTCGCATCGGATAGCCCCTGGCCTGGCAGATCAAGCGCAAACACGGCGTGTTGCTCAGCCAGTCTTACTATATTAAGTCTCCAGCAAAAAGAGCCGCCCAGCAGGCCGTGAACAAGCATTACGGGCGATCCGGAACCGGCTTTCAGGTAATGGGTTCTCTGCCCATTGATTTCAGCCCAGAAACTCCTGCCGGTTTCCATGACGGGTTGGGCAACCATCTATTCCCTCCAGCGATTCCAAAAGTTTGATATCGCCTCTGTCGCTTCTGTATGAGCGGGACACTACTCCAAGGTGTCCCGCTTTTTTGCCTTGCTTCCATGATGCCAACTGACAAAAAGCTCCCAAATTCCATTGATACCGAAAATCAGATGCAATATTCAATTTATTGTATCTTTTCTGCGGATTCTTCTTTATAATTTCTTCTAAGCTTTTTCAAACAAAAAACTTACTTACTTTCTGGCATTGTCTTTCATGGCATCTGACTTGCTCAAGTCCTCAGCGAAAGAGTTCGTCCAACAGGGACCAGACAACTCCCTGATCGTTGCGGACCAGCGAATGCGTAGGGACTCGCTAATTCGAGCTTCGGCAGTTGTTCTGGCCATTTTAACGGTCGCAACAATCGTCTTTGCTGCCATCAACTTCCAGAAGGAAAATCAATACCTCA
>DATFDA010000142.1:0-4722 GCA_035252525.1 Candidatus Angelobacter sp.
GCTCCGCGCCTGCGGCACCAGTTGCCGATAAACATCCATTCCGTCCCTGCCGCAAAAGACCGCGACCCGGGGTTCAAACTCGCGTACCTGCTTTTGCACGCTCTCCCACTCAGATTCACCCACATAGGGTGGATTAGAAACCACAAAGTCGAAGTGTCCATCGCCGCTGACCAGAGCGGGAGCAAGGGCCGCTGTTCCCGCTGTAGCAGGAGAGACGGCCACAGAGGCGGATTGTGCCGCGTAAACCTCCAGCAGGTTTGATTTGCGAAACAGCACCTTAGACCCCAGGCCCAGCCGCGCGGCATTCACGCGAGCCAGCTCCAGTGCTTCGTCGGAAACATCGCAGCCATGGATTTCTGCCTGAGGAAGCTCACTGGCCAGAGCCAGGGCAATGCATCCTGAACCAACGCCCACATCCACCATCTTGATCCGGCCCGAATCAATTTCGGCGCAGAGCGCTGCATCCTCATTACCAAGTCCTGTGTGGTGCTGGTGTTCAGCGTAATACTCCTTTACCAGCTCCAGCACCGTCTCAACCACGTGCTCGGTTTCCGGCCGTGGAATGAGTACCGCAGGCGAGACCAGCAGGTCCAATCCCCAGAACTCCTGATGACCGGTAATGTACTGGGTTGGGCACCCACGAGCGCGTTGCGCAATCACCTCGTTGTACTCGGCCTGCTCTTCCGCTGTCAGTTCTCGCTCCGGATGAGCATATAGATAGGCACGCTCGCGTCCCAGCACGAACTGCAAAAGCAGCTCGGCGTTGAGTCGAGGCGAGGGAACGTCATTCTCTAGAAGGATCTTGTACGCGGAGTCTTGGGCCTGCTTGAGCTGCATGGTCTGCGCCCGTGTTTTGGGTGCGGGAAGTTTAGCAGGGGACGCTGTTAACCGCAAAGGGGGCATCTGGAATTAACAAAGGACACAAAGGATCGTTTTTGTCCCTTGTATGTGAAAAGAGCCCGCATCCTCAGTCAAAACAAAGCTATGCCATTTTGCAGCTTCCTTTGTGACTCCTTCGTCCTTTGTGGTTGGCGGTTTTACGCCACAACTTCCGCCTGGCTCTTCAGCTTCTCCGCTTGGTAGTGGGTTACCAGGGCTTCAATAATTGAGCCGAGCTTGCCGTCCATTACATCACCCAACTGGTGCAGCGTAAGTCCAATGCGATGATCAGTAACGCGGTTCTGCGGGAAGTTATAGGTGCGTATCTTTTCACTGCGATCGCCCGATCCCACTTGCGCCTTGCGTTCCTTGGCCAGCGCCTGCTGCTGCTTCTCCAGTTCCATCTCATAGAGACGGGCACGCAGCACGCGCATCCCTTTTTCGCGATTTTTGATCTGAGATTTTTCGTCCTGGCAGCTCACCACAGTATTGGTGGGCAGGTGAGTAATGCGAACTGCGGAATAGGTCGTGTTTACGGACTGGCCGCCCGGACCTGAGGAGCAGAAAGTATCAATCCGGATATCTTTCGGCTCAATCTTGATATCAACATCTTCCGCTTCCGGCAGTACAGCCACAGTCACTGCCGAAGTATGCACGCGGCCCTGCTGCTCAGTCTCCGGGACCCGCTGCACGCGATGAACGCCGCTCTCATACTTCAGGCGGGAATAGACGCCGCGGCCTTCAATAATCGCAATTACTTCTTTCAAGCCGCCGACCCCGGATTCTGATGTCGAGAGCACTTCAACTTTCCAGCGCTGGGTTTCTGCATAGCGGGTGTACATGCGGAACATCTCGGCGGCAAACAGCGTGGCCTCATCACCGCCTGTGCCTGCCCGAATTTCCAAAATGACGTTTTTTTCATCATTCGGGTCTTTGGGAACCAGCAGCAGCTTCAACTCATTTTCTGTGGTGGTCAGCCGCTCTTGCAGCCGCGTAAGCTCTTCCTGAGCATAGGCCCGCAGATCAGCGTCGGACTCGTCCTCCACCATCACCTTGCTCTCTTCAATGCCCTTCTGCAGGTCTTTATATTCGCGGTATTTCTCCACGATTTCTGAGAGCTCGCTGTGCGCCTTGGCGGTCTTCTGGTACTTCGACGAGTCGCTGATGATCTCCGGCGATGCCAGAGCTTTCGTAAGCTCGTCGTATTTGGATTCGATTTGGTTAAGACGTTCAAACATGATGCCACTCTCGTTTCGCGTAGTAGAGGCGATGCGTGTGATGCTCTCTACAAATTTAATTTTCCTGGGGAGGAAGAGACGCCCGGAAGCGTGTCTTCACATCAATGAGGTAAGAAGATGTTTCGCGGCGGGGGCCGCTAGGCAATCACCAACTCGCCGCCGTTTTTCTTTTCCAGGTCCATTGCCAGATCCAGCGCTTTGATGGCGCATTCCACCTGATCATCTGACGGGGGCTGCGTAGTAATCCTCTGCAGCCACAGTCCGGGCTTGGTGAGCAACGCAAAGACTGATTTGCCGTGCTTGGCCGAAAAGCGAATCAGCTCGTAAGACACTGAAGCGATGACCGGAAGGAACGCAATGCGCAACGCGAATTTCGCCCAGAATCCCTGCACCGGAAACGCGGCGTAAACAAAGATGCAGATCAGCATGATCGTCATCAGGAAACTGGTGCCGCAGCGCGGATGGTAGGTGGAATACTGTTGCGCCTGCTCGATGCTCGGCATGCCGTGGTCTTCAAAGGCGAATACCGTTTTGTGCTCGCCACCGTGATAGTGGTAGATGCGCTTAATGTCCTTGAAAAGGGAAATGCCCCAGACAAACAGCAGGAAAAGAGCAATCCTGATAATGCCGTCCACCAGGTTAAATGCGAAATTGCCGTTCAAGAGAGACCAGTGCTTCTTCAGGCCCGTAGCCGCTGCCAGGGGCACAAATTTGTACATGAAAATGAAGAAGCCAATTGAGAGGACCATGTTCACAGCCATCAGCCAGCCGCTGATCTCAGGCTTCTTTTCGCCTTCTTCTTGGGCAATCGATTCCAGTCCCACGTTCAATGAGAACTTTGAGGCCACAAACCCCAGCCGCATGGCTTGGCCCAGCGTCGCCAGCCCGCGAACAAAAGGCCAGCCCATCCATTTGTGCTTTTCTGATGGCCGCTGCAGCGCCTCAGAGTGAGTAGTGATCTCGCCTGATGGTTTGCGAATGGCTATGCCCCAGGCATGGGGGGAGCGCATCATAACGCCTTCCACCACGGCCTGGCCGCCGACGAGGGTTTCCTCACCGCCTTCGAGGATAGGAAGCAGTTGCAGAGACACAAGAAAACGGAGGAATGGGCGCCAATATCTCATTGTCTGATTAGATGATAGTAGCGGGTTGCAGATGCAAACCCGCCGCCAACTCCATTTTACGCTACTTTGGGCGGTAAACAGACCAAACAAATTGACCGGAAAGGGGTGCAACGGCTCGAACGTGCGTAAAGCGTTGAACCCCTTCGGTGTTCAGGAACGGCCGGGTGCGGGGTCCGGCCGTTCCCGTCCTGCTCAACTTGCGTAAATCAATTCGTAATGGTGAGCGGGAAGTTCAACACCTGTCCTCCTTTCGTCGATTCAATGCTGATGGTGTTGGTCGCACCAGGCCTGATGGCAGTGTTCTTCAGCCTGAAGTCAAAACCTCCCGCGGTGTCCACGGCAATCGTGCCAAGAACAGGCGAGGTGAGGTTCGGCCCGTTGTGGATGGTAATGGTATTGCCAGGACCGGGAATGCTTGCAGTTCCCCTGATTCTCCATTCACCAGTCGTCCGGAACTGGGCCTGCGCGATGGTGAGGGTGTCCGGCGCAACTACATTCACCGTCACAGTGGCCGGGTTGCTGGCCAGACCATTGTTGTCGCTGACCGTGTAATCAAACGTTACGTTTCCACTGCTGCCCGGAGCCGGCGAGAAGGTAATGGTTCCGTTGAGATTCGGAACCGCATCGCCGCTGGTCGGCGGAGTAACAATTGTGACTGTCAGCGGATCAAGAGTGTCTCCGGTATCCGGATCACTGTCATTCGCCAGGACGTCAATGGTTACGGCGGTTGTGACGCTGGCCGAAGCGCTGTCTGGATTTGCAACCGGCGCATGGTTCACGTGCTCCACATTGAACGAAACTGTGGCCACATTCGAATCCATGCCGCCGGAGTTGTTGATATACGTGAAGCTGTCTGGACCGGAGTAGGCCGGCGCGGGGGTGTATATGGCAGCTCCGGTAAGGGCATCAATGGTTACGCTTCCATGCAGCGGGTTGGCAAGGATTCTGGGTGTCACGCCCATATTCGGCATGTCATTGGCCAGAATGTTAATGGTTGAAGCCACATCAGCCGGCAGGAAACCGCTGATCACATCATCGCCGGCAAACGGTGCAGTTGCACTGTGCATCATGGTTCCAAGAGTCACTTGGCGACTATCGCGGCCTCCCCAGCTTGAAACCACTATCACTTGCGGAGGCGGAAGAGGTGTCTGGACCGTGAGCTGCCCCATGGCGTCAAGCTGGCCAAAACCAAGCGCCATCAGCGTAGGCGGCATCACCTGGTCCCCTGAGAACGCCTGGACGGAAAGCATCTGGGTTGCCGGGTCCCAGTTGGCTGCGGTGACTTGGACTTCATCCACCAGGTCAGTTTCTGTGAATGTCACCGGCGAATCAGAACTGTTGGTGATGAGCAGTGACGCCGGAATGGAGTTGGGATCGCGCAATTGTGCCTGGGCAAAATAGCTGGTTCCCATTTTCGACATCATGGTTCCCAGCGTGTTGGTCCCGGTGACCGAGAGAACCGGATCAGGCACGCCGATGGC
>DATFDA010000143.1:0-6066 GCA_035252525.1 Candidatus Angelobacter sp.
CGCGGATCAATTTCCAGAACCGGCTGGCCCGCCTGCACTTCTTCGCCGGAATGCACAAAGATGCGCGTGATATCGCCTTCCACCTGCGGTTGCAGGATGGAGGCGTTGCGTGACCTGAGAGTCGCCAGGTAATCCGTGGACAACGGCACCATCTGTGACTGGGCCGTAATCACCTTCACTGGAAAGGCTTGCGGCCCCGCCGCCTTGTCAGCCGTAACATTGTTGCCGCAGCCGGCCAAAAGCACGGCCGCACTCAGTCCGGCAAACAGCATCGCGAACTTATTCAACGTCATGATGAGAGTCTTTCCTTATGCTACCCAAACCAGTTAAGAGGTACAACAACGGCGCTTGATCCCATTAGACTCACGCCGGGTTCGAAGAGATTATTTTTTTCTGGCCCCACTTGCTGCGCTCCGCTTCGTATGTAGACCCTAAATACCCTCTGCAAATCAATGCAGGGAGGACGCAAGAATGGCAAAGCACTATGGTCACCCTGACGCACCGCACAATGTGAGGTAATTGAGAAGCTCGGTGGGGCTACGAGTACAAAAAGCACCGTAAATCGCTGAAAAGATTGGCTCCTCAGGTAGGACTCGAACCTACAACCCTCCGGTTAACAGCCGGATGCTCTGCCATTGAGCTACTGAGGAGTGATTTTCTGGCCGTTGCTGGACAGAAACAGCCAGTTTGACTTGTCTCCATCAAGATAGCACAAAATCGGGCTTCGGTCAGCGGCACCCGATCCAAATTATTCAGACTAATTTGCTTTGCCCTTTGGCTTTTTGCTGCCCAGGAAATTGACCCTGATTGAAAATGAAATGGATCCTACGCAGCCGTGAACGGAACCCTCATAATCCTAAAATCTTGCACAGCATCGGAGAATTTACGCGGCAGGTCTCCTCAGCCTTCCCAAACAAAGGCGTCAAATTTTCTACGCGTGTCAAACCCAAGCTTGCGATAAAGCTCCACAGCGCCCGAATTTGCCTCGGTCACGGTGAGACTCAGCGCAGAGAAATTCCGCGTACGCAGCTCCTGGGTGCAGAGCCCGATCAGAGACTCGCCAATGTGCTTGCCCCGGTGTTCCGGCAGAACACAAACCTGGGTGACGTGTCCCACGTCTTCACGAACGCGCGAGCAGAGCAAAAGAGCCGCAATGGAACGGGTGGGCCGGTGCATGGCCACAAAAGAGGCGTGGCTGTCAAAAATGCCACAGCCGGGGAAACGGACAATATTATTAAGGAAACGCAGCGAGCCGTTCAGGCTGCGATACTGATCGTTGATTTCGGAGTCGATATGGTTGCGATATGAGGTTGTAATCACGGCGGCCGCCGGCTGAAAATCAGCTTCTGTCCAGCGGCGGAACTCGATGTCGGCGCTCTGGGTGATCTGCGGCCGCGTCATGTGCAGCAGCGGCAGCATCATGAACAGGCGCGGATGCTGGCGGAAGCCTTCCGCCAGGAAGGGCTCAGCAAGCACGCCGGAATCGTGGGGCAGGAGTTGGGCTTCAATACGATGGACCCCCGGCGAGCGCTGCAGCGTCTCAATCACATGGACGGAAAGACGATGCTCCACGCTTTCGTCATCAAAGCGCATGGAGTTATCGGCAAAAAGGTCGCCAATCACGCCCTTGCTGCCCTCGTAGACAAAAAAGGCATAGCCGCCAACCCGGCCATTTTCAACGGCGGCAAAGCCGGGCAGGATTTTGGAATCGACGTAGCGCAGGATCATGTCCGCGGAAGAGCGGTAATCCCAGGACATCAGGTCGGCCCAAAGGCGGGTCTCCCGCTCCAACAGAGGGCGCAGATGGTGGGAATTGAAATGCCTCAGATCAAGGATTTCCACGCCAAAAGGGTGTTGTGTCCGGTGTGCGTCAATCGGGGTATGGAGGCCCATGTCAACTTCTTCCCTGCCGCTTCCGGATCCGCCTGCATTGCGCTGAACCGGTCCTTCCGCCCCGCTGAAAACGGAAAATGTCCGGGCGGAAATGGACTCCCTGGGCACAGCAATTACGGCCGGCCAGAGGGGCGAGGTATGAGTCTAGCCGTGCTCTGCTCTTTGCGCAAACCTTCCCGGAGCCAGAGGTATCAAGCCAGTAGGAACCTGCGGCGTAACCCAGCCCTTCGTTATTTTACCCTTGCACGGCAAACCCCACTGCCAAACGAATGACAACTGCGGCCTGAAGTTCCCAGTCCGATCATGAACAGAGATTCGGTACGCGGAGACCCGGTTATCGCAGGACGTTGAAAAATTCCAGCCGCTGGTAAGCAAAGCTACCCACCGAAACCACCTTGCGGTTTCCAACGCTGCTCTGCACGGCATCCAGGTCGCCCTGTTTGGCGATGACCACGTGGGTCTCTTCTGGTATGGGATCTCGTCCGTAGAGTTGAATTGGCTGATTGCGATAGAAGTTTAGCCCGTATTCAAGCTCACGCTGGTGCGGAACATTGAAGATGGCAATGGGCCCGGAGTTGACGCCGAATGAACGCAGAGCAGCGTCAACCGAGCGCGAAGATTGAGTAAGGTCGAGCAGCGTGTCACGCAATGAGCTGTTGGCTTGTACCGGCGCGGCGGCCAGGCGCAGAAGAAACACAAGAGCCAGGATTACCGGCACCAGAGTGACAAAGTGCAAGATCCGGACGCCGCGATATCGCACGAGCAGCAGCACGGCGCTTGCGGCGATGCAAGTCACGGCTATCACCGGCGTCCAGGTCTCTTGTGTAAGATGGCGCTTCAACATGAGCCAGGGTGCAACCAGCGCGCCGGCCAGCACTGCGCCACAAACCACAGAATGCAAGATGAGTTTGATGCGGCCCGTGATCTGCTGCTTCTGCAGATAACAGGCAGTGAGCAGCGCAGCAGGCGGGATCGCAGGCAAGATGTACCCCGGCAATTTGGCCCGAGAGATGCTGAAGAAGACAATCGGCACAACGATCCACAACATCAGGAACTGTTCCAACCAGTCTGTGGTCCCGGCAGCCCCACTATCAGTTTGATCACTCCGAATACTGCTCCACCCTTCCCGCAGAGCATCCCACACAGCAGGCAACGTAAAAACGCTCCAGGGCAGCACGGAGACGATAAAGACCGGAATGTAATACCAGAACGGCTGCGAGTGCTGATAAAGGTTGGTGCTGAACCGCTCCAGGTTGTGCTGGAGGAAGAACACCCGGAAGAATTGCGGGACTTTGATCTGAACGGCGATATACCAGGGTAATGTGACGGCGAAAAAGACGACGAAGCCCGGAAGCCAGAGGCTGCGAAGAAAGATTTTGCCGTCGCGGCGCAGCGCGGCATAAGCAGCAACTATCAAAATTGCCAGGGCGGGAGAGACCGGCCCCTTGGCAAGGGCTCCAACCGCGAGCAGCGCGTAGAAGATGGCCAACCATAGCTTTCGTCCGGTTGCATGCCAGGCCCACCAGCACAACATGGCAATGCAGAAAGGGGCGGAGAGCTGCATGTCAGTGGACGCGCCCCGGCCGAAACCTATGACGGCAGCGCAGGACGCCGTAATCAATGCCGCGTCCAATTCGCTCCCCGGGCGGAACCGCCGCATAAAAAATAGAATGACGATTACCAATCCGGCGGCGAAGATGGCGGAAGGGATGCGCGCTGCCCAATCGTGTACGCCGAAGATGCTATAGGCGATCATTTCCCGCCAATAGAGCAATACCGGCTTTTCCAGCCAGGGCTGGCCGTTGATGGTGGGCACAATCCAATCATGCCGGGTCAGCATCTCTCGGCCGATCTGCGCGTAGCGTGGCTCGTCCGCGCCTACCAAACCAAACGCTCCCAGGCCGAAGAAAAAAAGGAAACCACAAACGGGCAATACCACAAGCAATTGAAGAAGAAGGAGCTTGGCTGAACGGCTCATTTACAGCCCATGAGGCATGCGCGCGCGCAGCTCATTGAGGACGCGCTCCACAGCGGCTGCTTCCGGGCCTTCGAGGGAAAAACCAGCGGCGCATTCGTGTCCTCCTCCACCGAACTTCTCCGCGATGGCAGCCACATTGACCGCACCCTTGCTGCGGATGGAGACGCGTATGCGCTCGTTGGCAGTTTCACGAAAAAACACCGCCACCTCGACCCCCGCAATTCCGAGCGCATAGTTGACCAGGCCTTCGCAATCTTCGTCGAGGGCCCCAGAGCGCTCAATGTCCCGCCGGTCAACGCTCATCCATGTAAACGCATTTTCATGTTGAAGAGAGTTGAGCGCCACGCCCAGCAAGCGCATTTTGCCGAGCGGGCTGGAAAAGTAAACGTTGTGTGCAATCTCTGCCGGCCTGGCGCCATACTGCACCAGGCATCTGGCGAGTTCAAAAGTATGTGCGTTGGTGGAGGAATAACTGAAAGAGCCGGTATCAGTGAGCACGGCGGTGTAAAGACACGTGGCAATCTCAGGCGTGATCTTCACGCGGGCGGCAAGGGCCAGCCGGAAAACCATTTCACCCACCGCACACGCGCCGGAATCAATCCAGTTCACATTGCCCCAGGCGCGGGAACTGGCATGATGATCAATGCTGATAATGAAGTAATTTTCCAAGCCTGAAAGCCGGGTACGCTGCGCACTATCACATTCAAGCACAATGGCCGCATCGTGGCTGCCGTTCAGCGACAAGTTGTCAAAAACCGCATCAGCATGAGGAAGAGGCTGATAAAGGAAAGGGACGTGGTCGGCAAGTACGACGTCTGCCTTCTTTCCCATGGCGCGCAGGACCTCAGCCATGGCGAGTGAAGAGCCTACGGCATCCCCATCCGGACGCGCGTGCGAGGTCACAACAAAACTGCTGCGCTTTTCGATTTCCTGCAACACCTGCTGCAACTGGTCCATGTTCGGCCTATTTTTTGCGTTTTTTGATTCGCCCCAGCAGTTCATCGATCCGCGCGCCGTACTCTTCTGAACGATCAAGAAGAAAGGTCAGGTCGGGAACATGGCGTACGCCGAGCCGCTCCAACAGTTCGCGCCGGATATAACCCTTGGCCGCATTCACGCCTTTGAGCGTCTCTTTCTGCTCACGCTCGTCGCCCTGCACCTGCAAAAAAACACGCGCGCTCTTTCCATCCGGGTTCAGTACCACCTCGCTCACGGTGCACAGCGCGATCCGGGGGTCACCCAATTCGCCCTCGATGATCGAGCCAATCTCTTCTTTGAGCGCCTCAACGATGCGCCCCATGTGGTACTGCCTGCCACGTTGTTCTGGCATTTTCTGCCCCGGCGAAAAACTTTAGAGAATACCAGAGAAGATGCGCGGAAGGAATAGGAGAGCTATTGAAAACTTGGACCATTCCATAGCCTTGATACGGCGTCGTTTGGCCCTCTTCTCCAGAGTGAGTCAGCTCTCAAGGAAATCGAGGAACGAGTCCACCACCTCACCGCCGGCATTGTTGGCGGTCCGGGCGGCGTCACGTTCCACACTGCGCATAAGGCCTTCAAGGTAATCACGGGAATCAGAGATGCTGACGATCCCTATAGTGGCCCTTTGCCACAGGTCCGTGGCATCAATTTCAGCCACCGAAACATTAAAGGTGTTGCGCAGGCGATCTTTCACGCTGCGCAGCACCTGCCGCTTGTCCTTGAGCGAATGGGCAGCTTCAATGTGGATTTCGAGGCTCAGATAAGCAATGGGCATGAACTAAGAAATTTCTTATCGCGAAGTTTACGGGCGTTATTTCGTCCAAAACCCTTCCCGATCGTACTCCCTGATGGCCTGCAATTCTGCAGGTGTAGGTTCCGGGGTGGTTTTGACATCAGGTGCTACATTCAGGTCCCATCCGGTATTCGTCTTTACGTCATCCATGCGTACGCCCTGATGGAGTGTGGCAACAAAGGCCTGGCCGGTTGCGGCATCAAAGCGCAGAACACATTTCGTAGTAATGATTGCGGAAGGTCCGCCTCGCGGCAGGCCGACACTCTTGCGCCATCCTGGACCGTTGCCGTAACCCGGGCTTGTGATGTAGCTCACTCGTTCCGGGAGCCGATGCCGCGAGTGCTCCAGCAGAGCAACAAATCGATGCGCCAAAGAAGCAATGTCGCAGGCTCCGCCTGATCCCGGCAGGCGTACCACTCCG
>DATFDA010000144.1:0-3351 GCA_035252525.1 Candidatus Angelobacter sp.
ATCTCCTGTATCTCTCACCCAACGTGTACACATCCACCTTCTGCCCGATCAGCTCCCTTACATCTTCCCATCCCGCCCACAGCGCCTTGCTGTCGCCATACTCGAGCATGGCCGCGGGAACCCTCTCCCACGCCCCAAACCTGTCCTTCAGCGGACGCACGCTGTACCGGCTGAACTTCTCGTACTGCCGGATCGTGGGCATGCGCCCGGCTTTGCGCGCCACCGCCACCCAGTCATGCCATAGCTGGTGCAGCGTGAGCTCGCCGCCGCCCAGCCGTATGCGGTCGCAGCCGCTCTCTTCCAGCACGGCCGCCCACCCGCCAAACATCCTCTGAATCTGCCGGCGCGTGACGTTCACCACCCGGATCACCTCGGCGTATCGCGGCGGCCTCCCCAGCTTCCCGGCAAGCTCTTTCACGGCTGCAATGACTTCTTCTTTTGTGACAACATTCCTGGTAACCAGCATGGCGGCATGTTCCTTTCAATAAAAAAGCCACCCGGGTCTGGGTGGCTGGTGAGAATTTTGAATTGTGATGAGTTTCGTTTCGGGCTTGGGGGTGCTGTGCTTTGGTTCTTGGCTGTTGGCTGTTGGCTGTTGGCTTTTGGCTTTTGGCTGTTGGCTCTTGGCTCTCGGCTTGGGCCTATGCTCTTGTCATCGTGAGCGGAGCCGAACCGAGCTCGCGAGGAAGGGCGCAGCCGAACGATCTATGTATTTGGCTTTGCAGACTTCTTAAGGGCTGAATGCTGACTGCTGAGTGCTGACTGCTAACTTCCCTTTGTGTTCCTTCGTGTCCTTTGTGGTTGGCTTGTTGCAGTTGGTGGGGCACACGGATAGTGTTCATGCTGAACCGCATCTACCGTGGGACCCCGACGGTCGCGTCTTGAGCTCCGCAAGAGCAAAGCTCTTTGGGTATCCAGAAGCCAGGGCGGCTTAAACTGGAGGAACCGTTCAGCCAGGGACGCCAGAGAATCGGGACAAAACCAACCTCGGCGTGAGTCAGGCCTTACTCTCGGTCCGGGACTTGGCCCGGCCTGGATGCGACTGGCCCTTGAGTCTTAATCGCCAGCCTGCAGGCGCCTGTACCGGCAACTTCTCCTTCAACTAATGTGTATACGCTAATTGTTCGCTTAAGTCAAGGGAAAACTACGGTAAACCGTGTTGTTGGGTTGTTAGGTCGCCTGGTGGAGCAGGCCTTTCAGGCCTTTTAGGCCTGCGGCAAGGGCTGCTAAAATCTCCACGGCTTTAACCGCTGAGGTGATCTCTTGGGAATACCCCATCGTGGAACTACAAGCCAATCCACTTACTTCATCACCGGAAATGTCCTGATGAAGATGAGCCTCTTCAAAGCGGATAAAATCGCGCGGCTGTTCATCGACGTGATGATGTCCTACAGAGCACAAAAGATATCGCTACAGCTCTGCTAACCCTGCATTCAAGCTTGACCCTGCACCTCAGCGGCTGAAGCCGCTTTCTTCTGTTGCCGTTCAGCAGGCCTAAAGGCCTGCTCCAGCGCAGTGTCGTTACGGCAGAAGAGAAAATGTGAGATTTGACACAACGACAAACCACCACGATACACCGTTCCGAGGCCGAACAGCAGGCTGCTTCCATCATGAGCCGGCTATTGTGAGGCCGAGGAATCTGCTCCGCCCAAAGTGAGTGCGCTTGATACAATCGCGTGCTGATGAAACGCTACTGGTGTTACATCATGTCAAATAAGTCGCGGAGGCTTTACACGGGCTTCACCGACGAGCTTGCGCGCCGAGTGATTGAGCACAAGCAGAAGCTGTTTCCAACAAGCTTCACCGCGCGATATGTTTTTGACGTGCTGGTGTGGTATGAGGAGTATGGGCGCGTCGTAAGTGCGAAGATGCGGGAGAAAGAGATCAAGGGTTGGCGGCGTGAGAAGAAACTGAAGCTCATTCTTGCTGAAAATCCGGATTGGGCGGACTTGAGTTTAGAGTGGCAGGAAAACCCTGGATGGGAGATGGTTCCCGAAGCGCGTGCGAAGCTCAAACGGAAGGTACGATCCTGAGTGAGTCTATGGCTTCCGCGAAGCTGCAGCGGAGCCGCTCCCTCGCCTTCGCCCGAGACCGATCTAATCTTCAGAGCAAGCAGGGCTTCGGCTCGGGATGGTGAGTCGTGGAGGGGAACAGTTGGGACGAGCAGCGACGTTACCTCCCGTTGCCGCAAACCTAAAGGCCCGCTCCACAATGGTTTGTTCCGCGGCTCCGCGTCTCCCCAGTGAGTTTCCTTTTAATCAGCTTAATCAGCGTTCATCAGCGGTAAGATTACTTCCCTCCGCACTCTTTCCTTCCCGTATCCGCGACGCTCGCGATCAGCCACTTCCCTTCTGTGTGGACGAGGTTGAAGAGATCGGTGCCGCAGTGGTCCACTTTGCCGTCCACCAGGAAGTCGAAGGGCGCCCAGACCACGGCCAGGTCGTTGTCAATCCGCACCAGCGGATCGTGGATGCGTTCTTCGATCTGCGCCTTGCCCGGCTTGGCGATGATGTCGGCAAAGGCGTCAAAGGTCATCTGGTGGGGCGTGCCGTTGCGCATCAGGACCATGGACCCGCCGGGCAGCAGCGGAGCCTTGAGCGCCGCAGCATCATGCTTGGACATGGCGGCAAACATGGCATTGATGGGGGCCAGGACTGCCTGTTCGTCTGGCGATGGCGATGTTGTAGCGGTGGCGCTTATGCCCGCCGGCTGCGAAGCTACGACTGCCGCGGGCGCCGCGCTGGAATCTGCCGGAGTGGAGGTTGTTGCGTGCAGCGAAAGCGTGAGAGCCAGGACCAGGAGGCCTGCCAGAACCGAAGCCGTCTGAAAGCGATGAAGGATTCTCATGGGTTTGGATTGTAACGCAACCCACACCTACCACGGAGGCACGGAGACCCGGAGAAAAACAAAGTCAGGGGCCACAGATGAACGCAGATCAGGAGAATTGCCAGAAATGCCAAAATTGCCAAAAGAATCCAAATTGAAAACCAAGATCGGCAAGCCACTAGCTGCTAGCTGCTGGCCGAAACCTATTCCTCCGCTTCCTTCGTTGCTCTGTGTTTCATGAGGTGTTTAACGGTCCGAATCTTCCTGATCCGCGCTCATCCGCGTAAATCCGCGGTAAGGTCGTCCGACTCCGCTTCCTCTGTTCCTCCGTGTTTCAAAAATTTTGGGTTTAACCAGCGTGAATCAGCGCCATCAGTGCAATCAGCGGTAAGGGTTTTTCAGCGGCAGGCTCTTGGGTTTTGGCGCTACAATGATCCACTCACGGCCCCGGCCCCTATCCATCTCCTGGAGGTCCCTGATGCCCGGCGAAGTCTTCTCCACCGCAAACCTGAAGCTTGAGCTGGA
>DATFDA010000145.1:0-13237 GCA_035252525.1 Candidatus Angelobacter sp.
CTTCAAATTCATCAGCAGATTTTGCAGAGCACGCGGAAACGGCGCCGGTGAAGACCGCAGCATCGAATTCTGGAGCGATTTCACAGCCCGCCATGCAGCGGGAGCGCAGAGCGACGGCAAGCCGTACTCCGGTGGTGGTGGCTGACCTGCGCGGGCAGGACTTTGTCAACAAGACGTTCCTTACCAATGCCTATGACACGCAGCCGGCAACAGCGGTTTATCGTGACCTGCCGCAGGCCCCGGTTCCTTCACAAGCCAATCTGGGATTTGCGCCTCCGGCAGTAGTGGCCGGCACGCCTTTCCAGGGCACGGGGAATTTCGTGATACCGTCAAAGGCGGCTGGGGCGAATCGCGGGGTGACGTTTTACTCGACTGAAATTCACAGCGGCGGAAGCACCACCTTGCTCGGCAAAATCGTAGATTTTGGCAAAAGGCCACTGACCAAGCATCTGGGACCTCCAATTCCTTCCGGCAGCCTGGGCGAAAGAGCCATGTTCAAGCCCGGCGCTTCCACGGTGCAGCCGTCAGACGCCATTGGCACGGCAAAAACAGACGCGGCCAGTCCCGCTGGGCTGGCGGGATCTCCGGCGTTCACCAGGCGCGCACTTGAGCCTTCAGCTCGCGCCCAGATAGCGGGAGTTTCCCAGTATCAATGGAAAGTGGTGCAGGGCAAACTTCTCCGCTCCAGCGACCTGAGCCACTGGACTGAAGAAAATCCCGCCGGCGAGAACCTGGAATTTTCAGTGGTGAGCCCGAACGGCCTGGAGATCTGGGCCGGAGGAAACGAGGCTGCCTTGGTGCACTCGCACGATGGCGGGGCCACGTGGGAAAGAATCACTCTAGGTGCGGCTGCTACGGGCACAATCAACAGCATTGAAGCGGCAGGCCAGAACGTGCTGGTGAAAAGTTCATCGGGACAGAGCTGGGCGAGCCAGGACGGCGGCAAGAGTTGGCTGCTTAACTAGTTTTGTCGCCGCGCTGCATACCGCTAAAGAATATTGTTCGTGGAAGCTCTATCAGGCTGCCATAGCAGCGCTTCGGCGGGCTTCAGTGTCGCTTCGCTCCCAACCGCTGAGAGTATCTTCCATGAAAGCTCTGTCAGGCTCGCTTAACAGCGGCTTCCACGTGCAAGCCGGCCTCGGCCTGAATTCCCCTTCAGTCGGATGGCCAGACAAACCGCGATGTCTTAGAGTCTAAAACGTGAGTAGGTCGCTCAAGGGTTTCGGTCTAACCGACTCGGCGTATAATCCCCGGCAATGATCCTGAAAATTGCACTCCTTCTCTGGTTCATTGCGTTCTTTCTGTCCCTGGTGGCAAAGAAGGAAGGCCGCACATGGATGGGGCGGTTGTTTGTGGCCGGTTTCTGCCTGCTCTTGCTTGGACTGTTTTTGAAATTGATTGGCAGAGTGATTTAGGGCTCTTCCGGAGCTTCGCTCGAAAAGGCCTTCAAAAGCCTACCGCTGATAAACGCTGATTACACTGATCTCCAAAAATTTCAGGCAGCAGCTAGTCAGGAAAAATCTTCAGGTGCAATCAGGCGAAGAACAACGAACAACAGACTTTCACGCTGAAACGAGCGATCCCACCTTTTCACCCTGCACTACGCGCTTGATGTTCCCGTGTACGGTGAGGTTGAAGATTACGATGGGCAGATTATTTTCCTGACAGAGGGAAATCGCGGTGGCATCCATGAAGCGCAGGCCGCGCTTGAGCACGTCAAGATAGGTGATGGTATCGAATTTGGTGACGTCGGTGACCAGCTTGGGGTCAGCGGTGTAAATGCCATCCACTTTTGTGGCCTTCATGATCACATCGGCCTTAATTTCCATTGCTCGTAAAGAAGCCGCAGTGTCAGTGGAGAAATACGGGTTCCCGGTGCCGCCGGCAAAGATCACTACGCGGCCTTTTTCCAGGTGACGCAGGGCACGGCGGCGAATGAAGGGTTCAGCCACCTGGTTCATCTCAAGGGCTGACATTACGCGGGTGAAGACGCCCTGTTTCTCCAGCGCGTCCTGCAAGGCCAGGGAATTGATGACAGTGGCGAGCATCCCCATGTGGTCGGCGGAAACGCGATCCATGTCGCGGGCCTGCTCAGCCACGCCGCGAAAGAAGTTTCCTCCGCCAACAACGAGCGCTATCTCGACCCCGAGATCATGAACTTCCCTGATTTCGCCAGCAATCGAGTGAATCCGGGCAGTCTCAACGCCAAATCCTTTGTCACCAGCCAGGGCCTCGCCGGAGAGCTTGAGGAGGATACGCTTAAACGCGAGCATCTTGCATTCAGTATACCCTGAACACCGGTGCTTTCAGGGGGGCTACTCGCAACGCAGAGCAACCATGGGATCCACTTTGAGAGCGCGGCGTGCAGGGAGCAGCGAAGCCAGAGCTCCAACCGCGGCCATGGTCAGCGCAGCCGTCAAGTAGCTAAGAGGATCAAGATGATTCACGCCATAAAGTTCGTTGCGCAATATAAAGGAAAGCGCGGCAGCCAGTACCAGTCCGAGGGACAATGCGACTGAGAGCGGCAGAACAAAGCTAATGAGCAAGCTGCGAACCACCCCAGAAGGCGTGGCGCCGAGCGCAATCCTGATCCCGATTTCGCGCGCACGGTTGGCCACATTAAAGGCAACCACCCCGTAAAGCCCGATGACGGCGAGCAGCAGCGCGAGCAAGCCCATTCCGGAGACAATGCCGGCAATTCTGACAGAGTCCCCCACTTTATCTTCATACGCCTGCCGAAGTGTGCTTACCTCCGGGCCGAGGTGGGAATCAAGCGAGCGCGCCAGAGTAGTGGCTAATGGGGCGAAGTTATCTGGTCGCTGCGCCGTCCTTACCAGCACCATGGATTCGGCCAGCTTTGTTGGGTCAATGGGGACATAGCTCTCGCCGGCATTGCCGTTGCGCAGCCTCATGGTGTGCGCTTCCGCTGAAACGCCGACCACCGGCAGTTTCTTTCCGCTAAAGTTATAGAGTTGCTGCAGTGGATCTTTCCCCGGCCACAACCGGCGCGCCACGGATTCGCTCACAACGGCAGCTTCGGTCTCGCCTGGATTGAAGGTCCTGCCCTGAAGAAGCGGAATGCCCATGGCTTTGAAGAAGTCACTGTCTACATTGTTTGCGTAAACGTCAAAAGTGCTGCCGTCCGCAGCCGCTCTCGCGCGCTCAATGTGAATGTTGTTGCCAAGAGGCGCAAGCCTGACCATGGATGAGGCTTCCACTCCGGGGGCCTGCCGCAGGCGATCTTTCAAATTGTGCATGTACGCGAGAGCTGCCGAAGATGAGTAAGAATGGGCGTAAAGCTGAGGATCGACTACCAAGACGTGCTGGTAATCAAATCCCGGATCTGATTTCAGGGCGCGATTCAAGCCGTGCACCAGCAGCGCCGAAAGAACCAGAAGGACACAGCTCACACAGACCTGTGCGGCGATAAAGAAGGTGCGAATCCGTGATGCCTGATGGCGCTGGCGGGAAAGCCGGCGAGCGGCCGGAAGTCCGAAGATCACGCACGCGATCAAGCCCAGAACAAAGCAGACCGCAACGATCCGCCAGTCCGGAGTCATATCCAGTGTGCCTGCGCTGCCGAGAATCCACGCCACGATAGCGCGCGCTGCATACCAGCTCAGCAGAAGAGCGGCGGCGGAGCCCAGGCCGGCCAGGAGAAAACTTTCCGTAATGAGCTGCCGAAGCACGCGCGTCCGGGTGGCTCCGAGGGACAGGCGGATGGCGATTTCGCGTTCCCGGGTCACGGCGTGGCCAAGCAGAAGATTGCCGAGATTGCCTCCGGTGGCAAACAGAATCAGTAGAGTCATCGCTGCAAGAAGCCCAAATCCAGGGAGGTCCTCTGACTGAAATTCGGCAGCATAGCCGCCGGCGGCAGCGCGAAGATGCTCTCCCTCATGCATCTGATCAGGATGCTGCTGCACCAGTTCCTGAGCCAGGGGAAGCAGCGCCTGCTCACCTGCTTTGAGGGTTGTGCCGGGCTTGAAGCGGCCATACATGCGCACGCCGGAGTCACCCTGATCAAAGCTGGAGAGCGCTTTTGACGCGGGAACGAAATAGGTTGTCTTTTCGATCGGCAGCCACACATCGTTCACGTCAGCGCCATCAGGATCAAGCCCATGGAATTGCGACGAAACTATGCCGATTACGGTTGTGGGGTGATCGTTAATGCGGATGGTTTTGTTGACAATGCTGGGATCGCCGCCAAAATGGCGCTTGAAAAAACCATAACCCAGCACAGCAACCGGCAGCGCATCGCCGGCGGCATCAGTTTTCGGATCGAAGGTGCGGCCGTAAGACGCAGAGATACCCAGATCAGTGAAAAAGTTCGCGGTCACGAGCGCGGTGTGGACGCTCTGGGTTGCGCCTTCGCCGAGGGTCATTTGAGTACGCATCTGCGCAATTACAGACTGAAGGGCGCTTGCATGGTCACGGTAAAAAACTGCTGCCGGGTAAGCGACGTCTGTGGATGATCCTTGCTTGAAGATGCTGGTGAAACGCACCAGGGAATAAGGATCGTGAATGGGCAGAGGACGAAAGAAAATAGTGTCAACAAAGCTGAACGCGGTAACGTTCACGCCGATGCCGAGCGCCAGTACGGCAACAGCAGTGAGGGTCAATCCCGGCGAACGCCGCAGCATGCGAGCACCAAAGCGGACATCCTGGAGGAAGCGCTCCAGCCACCCCCAGCCCCAGGCAGCGTTGGCATGCTCCCGCAAAACGGCGGGATTACCGAATTCCTTGCGCTGTTCCGGGCCGAGCATTTCACGGTGAACTGCCATGTCCTGCTCCAGCTCACGCTGAAGGCGGCTGCGGTGCAGGAAGTAATGAATTCTGCGCAGTAGCTCTCGCATGGTTTTTCTCCGTCGCGCCGGATCAGCGGATGGCGACACCGGGCTTTAACAAATGTTTCTCTTGGGCAAAGCTCAGAAGCGTGGGATAGAACTGGACGAAGGTATGCTCCACGGCAGCATGTTCGGAGTGGCAGCTATTGCAAGCGCCGCCTCCGAGGGCGTCGGCGGTTTTGTCGCCTGGACTGAAGTTGTAGTAGCTCCACTCATTTTTCTGAGAAGAGTCTTTCACTTCGATATCCAACCCCTGCATTTGGTCCTGAAAATAGCCACTCTTATTAATAGATCCCTGGGCGGGCGAGTAAATTTCAACCACGAACTGGCTGCCGTTGGGCCATTTGCCATTTGACTTGAAGCCTTGATACGCAGAAGGCGAGACGTAGACGTTGGTGAACATGGGATGGTTTCCGACACCGTTGGAATAATTCATGCCAAACCCAGAGGAGAGAAACACCCATTGGCGATAGTTTTCAGGCAACGCGAGTTTTCCATCAGCGGTGTAGAGCGGATGGTCCACGCCGATCACCCGGGGCGCGTTTGTTGCCGCGTTCACGGTGCGCTGGAGCTTTGAGCCAAACGCCATGACCAGCAGGAGAACACCGAAGAGCAGCGCGAGAGAAAGCCATGTACGTTTTTTCATTTCAACTCCTTTGAGCTATTCCGAGCGCAAAGCAATCAGTGGATCCACCCGAGTGACGCGCCGAGCCGGGACGTAACTTGCCGCCAGAGCTACGACGAGCAAGATGGATGCTACCGCCAAATATGTAACAGGATCGCTCGACGCCGTCCGGAACAGCAGAGTGCTCATGAGACGCGACGCCAGCAACGCTCCCACCACTCCCGCCGCAAGTCCAAAGATAATCACGCGCATGGACTGCTGCACCACCATGCGCAAGACTTCGTTGCGCTGCGCACCGAGCGCAAGGCGTATGCCGATCTCGCGGGTGCGCTGCGAAACCAGCAAGGCAGTTACGCCGCTCAGTCCCGTGGCCGCGATGGCCAGCGCCAGAGCGGCAAAAAGCCCAAGCAGAAGGCTGGTCAGCCGCGTAGCCGTCAGGCTCTCATTACGAACCTCATCCAGAGTGCCCACATCTGTGATGGGCTGTTCCGGATCGACGGAATAGACAGCCTTGCGCACCTGGGAAACGTAATTCCACGGATCGCCGGCCGTCCGGATCAGCAGGGTGTTACCCATAGGTGACTGCGCATTCGACACATAGGCTGTATCCACAGCATCGCGATCCAGGCTGAATTGCTTGATGTCTCCCACCACGCCAATGATGGTTGTCCATTTCTTGTCCGAGCCTGCGATGCGCTTCCCAATAGGGTCTTCATTGGGGAAGTAGTGTCTGGCAAAAGACTGGCTGACGATCACGACTTGAGGAGCGCTGGCGTTGTCCTGATCAGTAAAGAACCTGCCGCTGAAGAGCGGCACGCCGAGCAGGCGGAATGACTCAGGACTTGCATATTCCACGTTCACGGTGGGCTGGGCGCCCTGCGGATCGGCGGGACGGTTTTCAATAGTAAAAGGTGCGTTGGAAGGCTGCGCCAGGCCGCGGCCGGAGAGAGGTGCACCGCTGTATTCTGCAATGCCCACCACTCCAGGTGTACCCTTCAACCGCTGTTCCACTTGATTGAAAAAGCTGAGAGCGTCGCTATCGTGACTGTATTTCGAGAAGTTCAACGGCACATTTACGGTAAGTACATTTTCGCCCCTGTAGCCCGGATCCACCTGCTGAAGCCGGATAAAGCTGCGGATCATCAGGCCCGCCCCAATGAGCAGAATAAAGCTGATGGCAACCTGTCCCATAGCGAGCAGATTGCGCATGCGGTTGCCGTCAATTCTTAACGTGGCGGAAGCGCTGCCCTCCTTGAGTGAGTTCACCAGGTTCAGACGTTGTGAAAATGCGGGAACTGATCCAAACACCAGTCCGGTGATCACGGAGACAGCCAGAGTAAACAGCAGCACGGGTGTGCTTATGCTGACCTCCGCTGCGCGGGTGGTGTAACGGCCAACAAATCTCACCAGAAGATCAAGCGCGTTTGAGGCCAGCAGCAATCCAAATATGCCGCCGGCGAGGCTCAGGATGGTGCTTTCGGTAAGCAGTTGCCGCACCAGACGGCCGCGGCTTGCGCCCAGGGCGGCGCGGACCGCCAGCTCTGTTTCACGGCGCATCATGCGGGCCAGAGCAAGGTTGGCCACGTTGGCGCAGGCAATCAACAGCACCAGGCAGGCCGTCCCCAGAAGGATCAGCAGCATGGGCCGCACGTCGCGGGTCAACTGCTGGCGCAGACCGGTCATGGAACTGGTAAATCCACGCGAGGCGGGATAGCTCTCCGGGTAGTCCCGCTGCAAGCGCGAGGTAATGAGTGAAAGATCAGAGTTGCCCGATTGCAGAGTCTGCCCTGGCTTCAGCCGGGCAAAAGCGTACATCATGTGCATATTGCGATCCCTGATCATCATGGGATCGGAACGGAACGGGCATGCCACAGTGGGCATATAAACATCGTTTTCGCGCGGATATTGCGGAACCGGCGGCAGAACGCCAATCACCGTGTGCTCTTTATCGTTCATGCGGAAATGGCGGCCAACAATGCTGGGATCGCCGCCATAGTGCTTCTTCCAGTAGCCATAGCTAAGGACGAGCACCGGCTCAGAATTGTGAGTTTCATCCGCATCGGTAAAGAGCCGGCCAAGGTAGGGCTTGATTCCCAGCATGTCAAAGAAGTGCGCGGAAACGACTCCGGTGCGCACCTGGCTGGGCTCGTGGCCGTCCAGCAGGATAAAACTCATCTGGTGGTACTCTTCAACCTGCGCCAGCGAGCGCGATTGGTGGCGGTAATCATTTAGCTCGTCCACCGAGAACCCAACGTTGTTCTGCCCGCTCTTTTGAAACGCCTGGTGCAGCACCACCAATTGATTTCCTTGCGCGTAGGGCAGCGGTTTTAACAACACGCCATAGACCACGCTAAAAAGCGCGGTGTTCGCGCCAATGCCCAGTCCGAGGGCCAGAATCGCAACCAGGGTGAAGCCGGGATTCCTCCTCAGGATGCGCAGGCCATAGCGGATGTCCTGGTGCAGCCGCTCCAGCCATCCCCAGCCCCAGACGGCTTGCGACTGCTCGCGCAGCAGCGTGGGATTGCCAAAGTCCCTGCGCTGCTCTTCATTCATCATCTCGCGATGCACTGCCATGTCATTGGCCAGCTCGCGCTCCAGACGGCCGCGATTGAGAAGAAAATAAATGCGGCGGAAAAACTCACTCATAAAAACCTCCACAATTGGTGCAGCATTGAAGCTGCAACTGTGGTCCTGGCTTCTTTAGGCCTTACCTGTTACCTTCGCGGCCTTGGCGCGAAGATTCGTCTACTTTTCCGATCACGTGCGATCCCTCTAGGCCTTTTGCAAAACGGCCTGAATGCCGGCCAGCACGCGGTCAAAGTCGTTCATCTCTGACTGCAACTGCTTGCGCCCAGCGCTGGTCAACTTGTAAAAGCGGACTTTGCGGTTGGTCTCAGAGACGCCCCATTCCGCCTGTACCCAGCCTTTCAGCAACATGCGCTGGAGTGCGGGATAGAGCGAGCCTTCTTCCACCTGCAGCAGGTCGTTGGAAAGCTGGTGGATGCGCTGGGCAATGGCGTATCCGTGCATGGCGCCGGGCTGCAACACCCGCAGGACCAACATGCCCAAAGTTCCGGGAAGCATTTCATTCTTAGCCATAGAAATCCAAGGTCTAGATTGTCTATGCCTAGATAAGACGTGTCAAGCGGGAAAGAGTGAGCAGAAAAAATTTGACGAATGTGAGCGCCCCCCACCGGGAGCGATTGGTGGTTGGCTCGGTCATTGAACGTTAATTCGCCGCGGCTGATGGCTGGAGCCTGCGTCTACCAGCACAGAAAAGTCCGAAGCGCCGATTACCGTACACCGCAGGCGACACGGCGCTCCCTAACGAAAGTTCTCCCGAATCAATGCGTGATCGTCAAGTTCAGCGTGAGTGTATCTGTGTATGTGCCGCTGGTCCCTGTGACAACGACAGTGGTCTGCGTGGGTGGCGGAGGTGGTGGAGGCGGCGGCGGGGGGGTAGAGGACCCTCCGCCTCCGCAGGAGACGATTCCGAGCACCAGCGTGATTGCCACTACGCCCAACGCGGTTTTGGATTTGCGGGAAAAATTTGATTTTCGACCAAAACCGGCCAGCACTACGGCCACGGCGCCCGCCAGAGCGCCCGGCCAGCGGAAGAACGGCTGGTGGCGCAAGCTTGCTGTAGCACTGGTGGAGGCGGTTATGGTGAATGGGATGCGGGTACTGGGACTTATGACAATCGATCCTGGGTTTACGCTGCACGTTACTCCTGCCGAAGGAGAGGAGCAGGTAAGCGTGACTGTGCCGTTAAAAGTCGAAGCCGCCACGGTGCCAACAAGGTCGTAGGTGGCCGTTTGTCCCGCTTTCACCGTGGCAGAAAGACTAGTGTTTGTTGCCCCGGCGAGGGCAAAAGGCGGACCGACGTTAACCACAAAAGGGTTGGAGACCTCGGCGTTGTAAGTGGCATCACCGCTGTAGCTTGCGGTGATGGTGTGCTGGCCCTGGGTGGTGAATGTAAGGGTGAAGGGCGCCTGGTTGCCGTTGAGCTGCACGGGCGTGCCAAGCGGCGTTCCTCCATCAAAGTACTGAATCGTACCTGTGGGAGCGATGTTTCCCGAGGGGATAACCCGGGCATCCAGCCTGCCCTGCTGGGTTGCTACAAAAGACGAGTCAGAGAAAGTGGAAGCATCAACGGTGGGATTGCCCTTTGTAACCGTCAGCGTGAGCTGCGCTGAGCTGCCATTAAAACTGCTGTTACCTCCGTAGGTTGCGCTGATGGTATGCGTTCCGATGCTAAGGGCGGCGGGGAAATTATTGGCGCCGCCCGGCAGAATGAATTCTGCCTCGTTTTTTAAGTTTATGGCTGCTGCTCCCAAACCCTGGAGAGTTGCCGGATCAGCGAAAGTGATAGTCCCGGTTGCTGTTCCTTGCCCCGAAGCGCCCGCAAAGTCAGCATGTAAATCCATGAAGCTGCCATAAGGGAATGACGTGGCGGCGACCGGCTGGCCGGTGGAACTGATCCCGAAAGCGCGCAGGGAAATGGTGCTCGGTTCCGGCGTGATGGTCACGGAGACGGGATTTGAGTCACTCGGCGCGAACAGTCCATCGCCGGAATAGTGGCCGGTGAGAGTGTAGGTTCCTCCCGGCAGAGTGCTGATGCTCCCATCAAACGTGCTCACCGCGGTGCTTGCGGGGGAAATTGTTACTGCTCCCACCGCTCCGGACACGCTGCTGCTGAGGGCAACGCCTCCGGTGGGACTGCTGCCACCCGAAAGGCTCGAAACGGTGGCGGTGAGCGGAACAGGCTGACCCTGCACGGCGACAATACTGTCAGTTCCCGCTGATTGAATCAGAAGCGAACTCCCTGCCAGCGAAATTGCTTTCCATGCGTTTACCAGGTTGGAGGCGTTCACGCTGCCCAAGCCGGTCACCCGGTCATAGGAGGGGCCAGCGAGGAATCCACCCTGGCCGGGCACCCCATTGGAGCCAAAAATCACATCATTGAAGAGGCAGGTTGAGGGTGGCGGAACAGAAGGATCCACCCGCGCAGCGGAATTGCAGAAGGCATTCGGTTTTTGCGCCAGTTCATAAAGCTTGTAATTGGCCAGGCCTTGCCTGCCCAGCGCCTGGTTTACGATGGCCACCATTCCGGCGAAAGAAGGGCTGGAAGCGGAAGTTCCGCCGATAATGGCAACCTGCTGGCTTAGGCAGCTCAGGTTGAAGCAGATGACGTAACCATCATGACCGGCCGCTGAGAGGGACAGGTCAGGAACATCGCGAGTGAGGTCGGCCGGCATTCCAGGAATGCCGTTCTGCCATGAAGGCTTAGGATAAATGCTGCTGGATCCGCCGCCGGTGCTGCCGAGGAGAAACAATCCCAGCGAGGCGCAGGGAGAATTGGCGGCTGTAGGATCGCAGCTCTCATTCCAGCCTACTTCAGGGATATATCCATTCACCGAGACTCCGGTGGAAGAGTTGGTGCTGCTCCAGAAAGTGGCATCTTTTCCGCTTTCCTGAAACTGAGTTCCTCCAACGGCCGTGTTGAAGGGCGTGGAAGCAATGCCGCTCACGGCCAGGCCGTGTGTGGCTGCTGCGAGCTGGACCGAAAGATCGCACCCGGCAGCGCCGCTGTCACCCGAGGAGACCATTACGCTGATTCCCTGGGCGGCGGCCTGCTGCCAAAGGCCGTTGAAAAAAGCATTTTCTGCTGCACCCAGACTGGCCTCGCAGTCGCCAAAGCTTACGTTCATCACAGGGGCAAGGTCGTGGTCAACAATATAAGCTGCGGCAAGGTCCACACCGTCTGTGGTTGCCGTGGATGCGCTTACCACCATGTTGATGGTGGCACCGGGCGCAATGGCTCCGGCCCATTCCGCGTCAAGATCGGCTTCCACGGACTCAGCCGTGGCGCTATTGAAGCCGGGATCAGGAAGATCAGCCAGCGTATTGATCAGTTGCCCTGGAGCTATTCCGGTGAGGTTCCGGAATTCAGAAAAATCACTGCCGTTGGCATCACTGCGCGCCACAATCGCAATGGTGGTTCCGGCTCCGTTCAGCGACGTTGGAGTAGCCGAGTACAGTGGTTGAAGCTGG
Organism: Candidatus Angelobacter sp.; assembly: GCA_035252525.1. GTDB lineage: Bacteria > Acidobacteriota > Terriglobia > Terriglobales > Acidobacteriaceae > Angelobacter. The sequence continues at coordinate 11,524 of DATFDA010000145.1, forward strand.
TAGATTTTGGTGTAGTCGCCGGGAGTGAGGGCATGGACCGGCCCGTTCGATGTACTGAATGTAGCATCAGGATTAATGATGCTGTAGGTGCCGTCGCCATTGGAACTGGCCTGCATGACGCGGCTGACCATGGGCTTCATGAAAAAATTGTGCAGAGACGCCACTCCGCTCACCACGGGAGCAATGCCCGCAGGCAAAGAAAGTTGAGTTGCATTAGCGATGTGACGGGCGTCACCAATTTGGTACTGCCGCATGATGGTGCCGAACGCGCGCTCCGCCTGGCCGGCCGTTCCGGAGAATTGGATCCACCGTCCGCTCTGCGCTACGGCGTCCACGCTGAATCCCTGCTGAACCAGCCAGCTTTTCACCGTCGCAAGGTCCTGGGGCGCAGGGCCGAATTTCTGGCCAAATTCCTGCGGCGTGAGCCAGTGATGATAGTTGGGCGAGCTCTTGTCCTGCTGGCTGTCAAGCAAAGTCTGCAGATCCTGCTCCTGCTGCGGGGAAGGAGCGAGCACCAGCAGCATCCGGTTGAACCTGGTTGTGGGATCTACAGGCCCGACGTCAAACCGCGGTTGCGCCAGGGGATGCTTTGATCCTTCCATCGTGACACGAGCTGAATCGTCAACCGTACCGGAAAGCACCGGCTTTCGCTGTGCGTGAGAAGAACTGCTGAGGAACGAAATCAGGAACAGGGAAACGACTAACCGCAGAACACACTTTTCAAACATACAGGCCTTTTCACCCAAGGATCTTGAATAAGAGCAGAATCAAAGCCGCCAGCGATGAGGCATGGCTACGCGGCTTATGAATGCGTCTTTGATTCATGAATCGGATTCAATGAATTTGGACTCAATGAAATCGTGAGTCTCTGGATTTCGGTGGTGATACTACTGCGCGAACGGCATATGGTCAATACGAGTTTTCCTGAGTTTGGGCTGCTTTGAGCAGTAAAAATCAGAGTTTTCTAAGCCGGGGTTTGCCGCGGATCGGACGCGAATGGTAATTCGCCACACAGAGGTCGCGAAGGAAGATAGGAACAGCTAAGCAATGTTGCTTTGGAGTCATTCATGCGTTTCTTTTTGTACCTCAGCGGCTAAAGCCGGATTCTTCTGCCGCTCTTACCGCAGGGCCCCGATGACGGGCGTTGAGTCCCAGCTATTGGTGCAGCGGTTCGCGAATTTTAGGCAATGCTTAGCCTTTGGTTTCAGTTTAAGGTAGTGGTACAGTTTGAAAATCGGTGCCCCTTAACTTTGGCCCCTCAGTTGTGCAATCATCGGGTCATGCCGAAGAAAAAAACAGCTAAACTGCCAAAGAAACGCACCCCGAACCAAGCTGTCCATAAAGCAGCCAAAGAGCGCAAACAACAGGCGCAGAGAGTCAGGATCAAATACGAAATGGAAAATGATCGGGAATCGCGCAGCCGCGAAGATGTTAATCAAGCCGCTGCGCGTATTCTCAGGCAAGCTACTGAGGGGTAACAGGAACAGCATCGGCTAATTCCTCTATGGTCGCCGATTCCCTAGTTTTTGCTCGTTCTATCATTCGGCGAACTTCTGTGTTTGCCCTAATTGGCAAAATTTGTATTTCGGGGTGCTGCTGCGCGAACACTCTGAAAATTTCATCTGCAAACGCTTGCCCAATCGTAGGCACATCCGTAAAGTCAAACATCACAGTCGTAAACAACTCAACTCGGGCCAAGACGCGTTTGGCCTGT
>DATFDA010000146.1:0-10406 GCA_035252525.1 Candidatus Angelobacter sp.
TGAGGGAAGCGCGCGTGCAGGCCGTCACTGGGCTTTGAGGATTCGCCGTGACCGATGTTGTCCGGCAAGATGATGAAATACTTTGTCGCGTCCAGAAGCTGGCCGGGACCAAAGAGAACGCCGGCGAAATATGGGGCAAGGAACTGGCGGCCTGAACCGGTGGTTCCGTGCAAAATCAGAACCGCGTTGCGCACCTTGCCACTCGCGTCTTTTTGTGGCGTGCCCAACGTGTAGTAATGGAGCTTTACCTCGGGCAGCTTTTCTCCGGATTTAAACTGAAAATCCTTGATGGTGAAGTTGCCCTGTTGCGGCTGCGGATAGTCTTCCGCATAACTCATCACGCTGAGGAAAGCTGCGAGCAGAATCAGGACAGACCGGCGCACGTTCATGGAGGCTCCTTAAAAAACCAGAAAGCTTAGCGCAAAGCATTCCGTTGTTACAACCATTTGGTCATAAGGAAGCGATCTTCTGTTTTGAAGCCGTCCGCCTTGTAAAGCGCCTGCGCAACATGATTACCGGTCCAAACCTCAAGCCGGAGGGCCTTGATGCCCTCGTCACGGCAGATGCGCTGTGCAAATTCAATGGCGGCGCGCCCGAATTTCTGCCGCCGAAAGGGCTCGCGCAGGTAGAGCTCGTCCAGCAGGGCAAATTTGCCGTGGAACTCAAGGCTGAAGCAAAAGGTCAGCACAAAATAGCCAGCCAGTTCCTGTCCGCGAAAAATCAGGTAAACCTGGCCCAATTGCGGATTTGCGGCGGCATTTTTGAGTCCGGCCCTTGCCACGGTTTCATCGAAGACCATTTCCTGCTGGCTGTAAAACTCGCGCATCAACGGCAGAACCAGTTCAATCTCCGGCTCTGAGACAAGCTGGAACAGAGCGTTCATAGGGCTGGCTTATTCTACAGGCGGATGCTGCGGAAAATGAGCAGCGCTGGTGAATTCAACAAATCTGATCCATCCAGCTATAATGGCCAGCCATTTTAAAAATCATTTTTCTTTTGAGGAGAATCCATGCTGGACCGCAGGGCCTTTCTTGCCGTTTGTTCACGATTGGGAATTTCCGCCACGTTGTTGCCCGGAGTGCTGTGGGCCATGGCAGATGACGGCGGCAAGATCACTGGGGAAATGATTGACAAGGCAGCGGCCCTGGCCGACGTGAAGATTCCCGATGAAGACAAGGACATGATGCTGGAATCGCTGAATAACATGACCAAGGGTTATGACGCGATTTATGCACTGCACATGAAAAATGACGTGGCGCCGGCCATTATTTTTGATCCCATACTTCCGGGCATGAAGTTTGAGACGGAGCGGCGGCCCTTGCGATTATCGGCGGCTCCGGCGGTCCATGCCGGCGGCCTGCCAAAGAACCTGGAGGACGTGGCGTTCTATTCCGTGCGGCAGCTTTCAGAGCTGGTGAAAAGCAAGAAGGTGTCGTCCACAGCGCTTACGGAAATGTACCTGGCGCGGCTCAAGCGTTACGATCCTGTGTTGCACTTTGTGATTACGCTGACGGAAGATCGGGCCAAGGCGCAGGCAAAAGAAGCGGACAAGGAAATTGCGGCGGGGAAATATCGCGGACCGTTGCATGGATTGCCGTGGGGCGCGAAGGACCTGCTGGCAGTGAAAGGGTATCGCACAACCTGGGGTGCAGGCGGCTTTCAGGAACAGGAGATTGACGAAACCGCAACCGTGGTCCAGCGGCTGGATGCTGCGGGAGCAGTGCTTGTGGCAAAGCTTACGCTGGGCGCGCTGGCACTGGGCGACAAATGGTTCGGCGGAATGACGCGCAATCCCTGGAACCCGAAGCAAGGCTCCAGTGGCTCTTCTGCGGGATCGGCGTCAGCCACGGCTTCCGGTTGCGTGGCCTTCGCGATTGGGTCAGAGACGCTGGGATCAATTTCCTCGCCCTCCACGCGCTGCGGCGACACGGGCTTGCGCCCCACGTTTGGCATGGTACCGCGCACCGGCGCTATGGCCCTCTCCTGGACCATGGACAAGCTTGGTCCGTTGTGCCGTGCGGTGGAAGATTGCGCCATTGTGCTGAGCGCCATCCACGGCCCGGATGGAAAAGACCGCACGGTGAAGAATGTGGCCTTCAACTGGGATGGAGGCGCGGATTGGCGCAAGTTGCGCGTGGGCTATCTGGCCAAAGAATTTGAATTGCAGCCGCCACAGCCTGAGCAGCAGCCCAAGGAGGAAAAGAACCTGACCGAGGCAGAAAGAAAGAAGCGCGACGAAGATGCGTCGCAGCAGGCGGCTTTCCGCGCCATGCGCCAATATGACCACAAGTATGATGAAGCGGCATTGGCCAAGCTGCGGGCCATGGGCGTGAACCTGGTTCCGCTGGAGTTGCCCAAGCTGCCTTACCGTCCCATGGTGGTGATGCTGGAGGCGGAAGCCGCGGCAGCCTTCGACGAGCTTACGCGGAGCGGCCGGGACAAGCTGCTGACCTCGCAAGGCAAAGATGACTGGCCGAACACGTTTCGCACTTCGCGCTTCATCCCGGCTGTCGAGTATATCCAGGCCAGCCGCGCGCGCATGTTGGCAATGGAGCAGGTGGGGAAGGTGTTCGATCAGGTGGACGTAATTGTGGCTCCCACCAACAGCACCCAGCTTGTGGTGACGAACCTGACCGGCCATCCGGCGCTGATCCTGCCCAATGGATTCCGGGGAGACGATGCGCCACAGCCGAAACTGGACGAGAATGGCGATCTCCAGCCCGGCGGGCCGGGAACGCCGGTGAGCCTGACCTTCCTCGGGCATCTGTACGGCGAAGCAAAGCTGCTGGCGGTAGCAAAAGCTTACCAGGATGCAACGGATTTCCACCTGAAACACCCGGTAGTCGCGTCCCAGTGAAAAGGCTGATGACAGTGATCACACTGATTTGTGCTGATAATGGATAAATGAAGAGCCGGTGAGGCTGCGCCACACGGATTTGAGAGACGAAATGACGGAAAGGGAGACTCTTAACAGCTCGGGGAGCAAGGCGCGGGGTCCGTTTACAATTCCCTGGCGCAATTCGACGCTCCCGAAAGTGCAATTTCTGGTATTGTCCTAAATCGTCCCTATATTTTTTGAGTTCTCTTATAATCTTATGGTTAAGGGCTCATTGATTTAATCCACAAAGGTAAAGTTTGGAGGAACAGAAAGTATGAAAATGGCACTCCGTATGTTGTTATTTTTTGCAGCAGTTGGCATAAGCGTTCAGGGTTTTAACCTGCCTGCACCACCCACGCCGATTCCTGGCGTCCACACTGCCAACCTGCCGGCTCCGCCAACGCCTATCCCGGGTGCTCAAGCGGTTTAGCAGGCGATGTTTAGGGAACGTGGGCGCTAAGACTTGCGTATAGAATACATATCATCCATACGCTGGTCACAATTTCGATTGCTGGGATGCTCCCCAAGCTGCTCTTCTGGTTTCCAGTTGCCATACTGACACTGCTCTCGGGAGTGTTTCTGTGGAGGCGAATCTGGGCTGATTTGCCTTTTTTCTTTTTGTACATCATATCTGCTCCAATCGTTGGGCTTCTTCGGTACGTAACTGCCGCCTTGAGCGAGCCTGTCTATTTTTATGTTTACTGGATTTCTGAGCTCGAACTTGCAGTTGTTTTCTCGCTTGCGCTCTACGAGGTTTTCCTTCGGCGGCTATTTCCGCGTTTTCAAAAGGTGAAGTTTTATCGCATCCTATTTGCCGCAATGGCGGGGCTGATCCTTTTGATGACGATTATTGCTGTACTTGAGTCGTCCAATCAGAAATCCGCATTCCAAGTGGCTTCCAGCGCATTTGATTTTGTGCGCACCGCGTTTCTTGTGTTCTTCATGTTCCTGATGCTGCTGATGGGCAGGCAATGGGGCCGTTATGACCTCGGGATCACACTTGGTTTTGGCATTCAAGCCGCTGCTGCGCTGGCCAATGCCGCAGTGCGAACGCGGCTGGGGCACCGGTCAGCAGCCTTTGACACGGCGGAAATAATTACGTTTGAAATTGCTTGTGTGATCTGGTTGATTACATTCTTGAAGCCGGAAATGCCGGACCATCTACATCCTGCTGAACCGCTGGATCCCTCAGTTCTTCCCGAGGCGCGGAGGTGGGAAGCTGTGCTGAAGGACTGGCTCACGCCCGGTAAAAAGTTGCTGTAGAGAATTTTTTTAGAGGCTCTGGATCAGAGCTTCATGTTGCGCGGAAAACTTGAGGCAAGTGAGGTTCCCGGCTTTGTCCTTGAGCTGCTCGTAGGCAGGAATCAGGCTGCCGGACATCATCTTTTGCAGGTCGGCCAATTTCGCGGCCGTCAGCAGTTCAAGCGAGGTGATGCGGAACAGGCGGCTGGCGCGCAAAACTATCAAGCCGATAAACGTATACAGCCGCACATGCACTCCGGCATCAATCATCTGCTGGGCCAGGTCACTGATGAGCTGGTTGCCGCTGTGCAACTGGCTATAGCCGAGCCGCTGCAAAAGCGCGGCATTGTGGGTCATGCGGCGCAGGTAACTGATGGCCAGTTCCGTCCGCTTGCGCTGCAATTGCAGATGCTGCTCAAGAGAAATCCCGAGGCCGCACTCTCCGGCCGGAGAAATCAACTGAGCAAAGGCTTCCACATCCACAGGCCCCAAGGCAGAGATAAGCTCATCCATGGCAACCGGGCGAGATTGTCTATTGCGCAGGCTGGCTATGGCTGCGTAGACGAACAGCAGCAGCATGGCTACGGAAAAACCTATCCAAATCGCAAATAGAGTATCTGACATGGTCACCTGACTTGCCCGATGAATTTAACTCCGCTCCTATACAGGGTCAACGACAATTAGTGTCAGATTCCTGCCTTTCGTAACCACCTTTGAGAAAATTAATGTAAAGGCCGGCTGCCCGGGTGGCCGGCCCTTGCGAATCATTGGGTTGCAGCAGTTTCCGATCCGATTGGCTTGGTCAAAATGATGGCCGGAACGGCTTGTTTTCTGACCACATCATCGTATGCGGGGACGTCCGTGGCGAGAATCTGCTTCCATTGCGCCAGCTCATCGTCCAACTGCTTCCGCAACATGTTAAAGACGTCATACGAGGCCTGCGTAGGCGCCGAGTCCGCGCTGCCTACTACTCCACCTAAAGCAACCAAATAATTGTTGAGACGAATGGGATAGTTCAACACGTCCTGGTTGCTTTTGGCCTTGGTCTGGATGAGCACCTCTTCCACGGCAGTCATCTTCTTATCCAGTTGCTTTCCCGCGTCCGCAACGGCGGCTGCCTGGGGCTGGCCTTCCAGCCGTTTGTTTAGAGCGTTGATCTGCCCCCGGATATCGCGAATCTGATTGACCGTATCGTGCGCCTGAGTAACGCTGTCACGAATTTTCATCAGCAGATCAAATTGCTTTTGCAGGTCCTGGGCCGTTACTTTTAAGCGCGGATCAGGCTGGATCTCCAGCGGCGCGGTATAGCTCTTACCCTGCACGGTGAGGCGCACCTGATAATGTCCCGGCAGAGCCACGGGGCCATCCGTGCTGCCTCCCCAGAGCGGGGAGTGTGGCACGCGAGACGCGCCTTCATAACGCAGGTCCCAGACAAAGCGGTTCAGTCCGGCTTCCGCGGGGAGTTTCTGCGCCGGACGAGGACCGAAATCTTCGTCCTCGCCGCCACCTGCTTCAGCCTGCTGCTTGGGCGGATACTTGCGAATGACCTGGCCTTTCTGGTCGAGAATCTCCAGCATGATGGGCGGAGCTTTCTCTTGAGGTTTAGCCTCTGCGGCTGCTTCTTCTGATTTTTGTGGAACCTCCGCACCTGAAGGCTGTTTCTGTCCTGGTTCCTTGCCTTGTGGCTCAGCTTTCTGCCCCTGAGCTGATTTTTCTTCTGCAGCCTTGGCGGTTGCCGGTGCCGGTTTTTTCCTTCCCGCAGGTTCAAGTGAAGTCTTGAGTGAGTAATAGATCACCGCGCCGCTCGGGGGATTCTGGCCTGAGAATGCGCCGCCGAAAAAGCCGCCGAAGAAACGTGTGTGATTGGCGGGGCTGGGCTGATAGAGCTGAACATCAGCGTTGGCCATCTCCGGGTTGTACTGCCGCAGCGGCGCCAGATCATCCAGCACCCAGAAGGAGCGTCCGTGCGTGGCCGCTGCCAGATCATTATCATGCACGATCAGGTCCCAGACAGGCACGGGAGGAAGGTTCGTCTGCATCAGTTCCCATCTCGCGCCGTCATTGAATGAAACATACACACCTTTTTCTGTTCCGGCGTAAAGCAGCCCTTTGCGCTTGGGATCTTCACGCACGGCGTGGACGTAATTTCCAGCCGGAATTCCGTTGATTAGATTGCTCCAGGTCTTTCCATAGTCCGTGGTCTTGAAAATGTACGGAGCAAAGTCATCCAGACGGTGGCGCTCCACCGCGACGTAAGCCGTGCCTGCATCAAACGGCGAGGCTTCAATCATGCTCACCGTGCCCCATTCCGGCATGGCTTTGGGCGTGACGTTCTGCCAGTTTTTGCCCGCATCCGTGGTGATGTGGATCAGCCCATCATCTGAGCCAGCCCAGATCAGGTCTTTCTGCTTCGGCGACTCGGTGACAGAAAAGATCGTGTCATACACTTCCACGCCGGTGTTGTCCTTCGTGATGGGCCCGCCCGCAGCCACCTGCTTCGACTTGTCATTTCGCGTCAGGTCCGGGCTGATGATCTGCCAGGTCATGCCTTCATCGCTGGTGCGGAACAGAACCTGGGCGGCGAAATACAGCGTGTGCGGATCGTGCAGCGAGAAGACGATGGGCTCAGTCCACTGGAAGCGATACTTCTGGTCTGCCGCCGCAGCGCCAATGGGATTGATGGGCCAGGGCGTGATGTTCTGCTCTTCGCCGGTGTGATGGTCATAGCGCGTGATCTCGCCACCGTAAGAGCCGGCGTAGACGATCAGGGGATCGCGCGGGTCAGGCGCCACATAGCCGCTTTCTCCGCCGCCCACCGGATACCACTGCGAGCGATTGATTCCGCCATCGGCCGCCGTGGCGATTCCCACCGTGCTGTTGTCCTGCTGCGCGCCGTAGATCCAGTAGGGGAAGCGATTGTCCGCCAGCACGTGGTAAAACTGCGCCGTAGGCTGATTGTCCTGCTGCGTCCAGGTCGCACCGCCGTTGGTGCTCACGTTGGCCCCGCCGTCATTCGATTCAATCATTCGCTGTGGGTTTTCAGGATCAATCCACAGGCCGTGGTTGTCCCCGTGCGGCACGCGAATCGGCTTGAAGCTCTTGCCAGCGTCGTTGGAGTGGTACATGCCTGTGTTCAGCACGTACACGCCATCATTCGATGCCGGATCGGCAAATACGTGGGTGTAGTAGAACGCGCGCTGGCGGTACTGGCGATCACTGTTCACCAGCGTCCAGTGCTCGCCGCCATCGTCTGAGCGGAAGAGCCCGCCTTTATCAGCCTCAATCAGCGCCCACACGCGCTCTCCGTGATACGAAACGGCAACGCCGATGCGGCCTATGATGCCGTCCGGAAGACCGTTTCCGGTGAGGTGCTTCCAGGTTGTTCCGCCATCTGTGCTGCGATAGAGGCCGCTGCCTGGCCCGCCGCTATCCATGCCCCAGGGCGAGCGCCTCGCCTGCCACAGCCCGGCAAAGATGGTATTGGCATTCTGAGGATCAAATGCCAGGTCAATGCCGCCCGTGTTCTCGTCTTTGTAGAGAACTTTGCTCCACGTCTTGCCGCCATCCAATGTGCGGAAGACGCCGCGTTCAGCGTTGGGGCCAAACGGATGTCCCAGCGCCGCCACCAGCACAATGTCAGGATTCTTGGGATTGACAATAATTCGGCCAATCGCCAGCGTATCTTTGAGGCCGATGAAGTTCCAGGTCTTTCCCGCATCAATTGACTTGTAAACGCCATTGCCTGCGATGATGTTGCCGCGAATGCAGGCCTCGCCCGTGGCCGCGTAAACCACGTTTGGATCAGATGGCGCAACGGCGATAGCTCCGATCGAGGGCGACATATCTTTCGTCTTGTCCGTCATGGGACGCCAGCTCAGGCCGCCGTCCGTGCTCTTCCACACGCCGCCGCCCACTCCGCCAAAGTAGTACGTGTGCGGATCGCCCATCACCCCAGTCACTGCCAGAACGCGCCCGCCGCGATACGGCCCGACCAGCCTCCACGTCAGCCCGTGCCACGGACCTTTGTGCTCGTCCTGTTCTTCTTCGGGCTTGGCGGCGCTGGCTGCGGCGCTCGACTCTTCCGTCTTGCTCTCGCCTGCTTTCTGCGCGGCTGATGCTTGCGCCTTCTTGCCTTTACCCGGCTTGGAAGTTGTCTTTTGTTGGGCCACGCCCGATGCCATAAGAAACAGGACAATTAGACCAAACAGAAACATGTGGATCGTGCGTTTGCAGACGAAATTCGCGCCAGCCATGAACAGTGCCTCCCAAAATTGCAAATTAAAGGACTGGAAATGTTAAATGCCTCTTAGAAATTTGGCGAGAGAAGATGATTAGGCCATGAATTGCCAGAATCGCCGAAAGTGCCGAAGATAGAGACTTTGAAAGGCAAGACTCGCCACGATGTCCTCATTTTCCTACCTGCAAGCAAATTAGTGATGGTCGTGTGAACGGTGCGAGGAACTCTGGTGGCGAACGTCGGCGAACTGGAGCAAAATTTTTCGGAGCCAAAGGTCTGAGGAAATCATCTTCAGAGAAATTAAGGAGATGATGGCAATGAGCAAAGAAAGAGACAGGGAAGAGCATATCGCCATGAAGACACCCCCAGTCGTGTCGCAACAGGAATGGGAGGCAGCGCGGCAACAACTCCTGGTGAAGGAGAAGGCGTTGACGCGCTCGCGTGACGCGCTGGCCGCCGAGCGCAGAAGGATGCCATGGACGGCGGTGGAGAAGAAGTACGAGTTCGAGGGACCCAAGGGCAAAGTCAGCCTGCTGGACCTGTTCGAGGGCCGGAGGCAATTGGTCCTGTATCGAGCCTTCTTCGAGCCCGGAGTATTCGGCTGGCCGGATCACGCCTGCCGCGGCTGCTCGCTGGGCGCCGATCAGGTTGGCCACCTGGCCCATCTCAACGCTCGTGACACCACGCTTGCCTACGCCTCACGCGCACCGCAGGCGGACATCGCACGTGTAAAAGAGCGGATGGGTTGGGAGATGCCCTGGTACACGATTACCGATAGCTTCGACAAGGACTTTGGCGTGGATGAATGGCACGGCCACAACGTGTTCTTCCGCGAGGGCGACAAGATCTTTCGGACATATTTCATCAACAATCGCGGCGACGAGGCGATGGGAACGGTCTGGAGCTACCTCGATCTCACACCGCTTGGCCGACAGGAGAAGTGGGAGGACTCGCCAGAGGGCTATCCTCAAACCGAGCCATACAAATGGTGGAACTGGCACGACACCTACGGCAAAGAGCCCTCACCCAACCCGAAGTGGGTGGACATAATCACCAACCCGCAAGAAGCCGCCCGAAAACGCGCGGCAGAGGAGAAGGCGAGCTGAAACATTGCCGGAGATCGACGCTGATTGACGCAGATAAAAAGGCAGAGTATTTGTCAGCGAGTGCATCAGCGTGAATCCGCGGCGAAGGACGCGAAAGCTGCCGGTGGGCGCGTGGCCCGCCGGTTTGGTTCATTTGCACATGGGCTTGAGGACTTCTTCCGGCAGTGCGCCTTTGTGTGACGCATTCAGGAGCCCCTGGTAGAACCACTGGTTGTGTTTTTGCTGGGCCCTTGTCACAGCAGGTGATGAAGGAATCGCAGCTTGCGCCGCCGCAATCTGCGTCGGTGGAGCAAGGAAATCCGCAACTGCAGCGGCAGGTTCCCCGCTTGTGCGGATTTTGCGCAACTGCATTTGCAGCCTGCGTGGCTGTCGCCGGAGCAGGCAGCAGCGCAGGTGAAATCACGGTTTTCAAAGTGAGGTCCGGCAGGAGATAGGTTTTCACGGCCGGCGAACTGTTCGTGGACCGGTTGGTGGAGGTGGGTGTTGAAGCCATGGCGACTGCCGCTGCAACAAGAGCACACAGGATGACGAGTGTTTTCCGCATGCACTCCTCCTTTTCAGTCAAGGTCGCAAAATGACCTTCAGTGGAATTGCACTTTTGCGTGCCGATACATCTTTTGGGAAAAGCGACTTTGGAGAGAGTCTCTCTCCCGTTTTGGAACTAGCCGGCAGGCCCATAGGACTCCAAGTACCCTGGGTTGCTAAACCACCAGTGATCCAGCAAGGACCGAAACTCTACCACTCGGCCAGCATGGCCTGAATGTTCTTTTCTATGTTGTCTCTATTCACCATTCACCAGGCGAGCGGTTGAACGCCTACTCTTCCGAATTGATGGTCTGCAACTGAATCTGTGCGGTTGACTGACCGACCTTTACGAGCTGGATTTTGCCGGCATTCTGTTTAAGGAAACCTGCTTCTGCAAACGGTTGTTGTTGCATGTCTT
>DATFDA010000147.1:0-8705 GCA_035252525.1 Candidatus Angelobacter sp.
CAGTTCACCAGAACTCAGGAATTGCACCAGTTGGTCTTTAGCGTAAGCGTGTGCCGTCAGGTCCCCATTCACGGAATCAAACAAGACCACATTCAGACTGCCGGACCTGAACTGTGGCGCGTTGCTGACCACGTTCGGCGCCAACTTTGGCTGCGGAAGAAGCTCCGATTCGCCGGGATGATGGAAGGTGAAGTCGCTGATTTTCTGCTGCGTCCCGTTTTCCAGCACAGTGAAGTCCTGCGCCCGCAAATCTTTCACCGGCTGTCCTTTGCTTTCCGTGGCAACCACATCCACCACAACCAATCGGGTATTGGCGCGGAGCACCTCTTGCGATTGGTAAACTCCCTCCTGCGAGTTTTGTGCCAGTACGCCCGTTCGTGGCGACAGAGCGCACCCCAACCACAAAGTTATGAATATTGAAAGGGGCCTTATCGCCTGTGTAAAACGCATACCAGCCTCCTCCTGTCGCGCGCCGGGACATGAACAGCAGAATTCTATGCTTCCGTTCTAAAAAATACTTGAGCCTGTCAAAACCATCTATTGCACGATTACCGGCGTACTGAGCGTGCCGATCAGATTTGTGGTGCGGTCCAAAATGCCGATGCGCAGCGTGTAGCTTCCCGGTTTTAACTCCAGAGCGCGCTGGCAGGGGAAATAACTCTTCATCATCTTGTCATATTGCTGCGGGTTGAGCGCGGCATCATAGGTCCCTTCAGAGCGAATCGGATCTCCCTTGTGAGGATAGGCCCATACCACGCAGTTCACATGGGCATGCTGCAACCCATCTCCGCCGCTTTCAAACGCGAGGCTATGCGGATCAATGCCAACATTCACTATCGTGTGGTTTTGTGTTTTGGCGGAAGGAGGAATTACGGCGGCCTGAAACGATACGGCTGTAAGCGTAGGCGCATTGATGTCCAGGGCTTTGCTGAATTCGTCTGAGACAGTGCCAAGGGAGTACGTTGTAAGAGGGTTGTCCCCATAGTAGCCGTCACGGTATTGCAGCTTTACGCCGGGACGCGAGAGTTTGACTTTGATGTGACGGAATTTATTGTCCCACTTCTTGTTGCTCGGGTAATACTCAAGCGTGTAATAGACGGAGCCGTCGTCAAGGCTTGCGCGAATGCCCGTGTCCAGATCATTGCGATTGAAGAAAGTCTTGCCTCCCGTGCGCTGGGCCATGCTGGACATGGCAGTTTGGGCAGAAAACTGATCGTCTTTGGATACTCCGGCAGCGCTGATGGGGTAAAGAGCAACCTGGGCCGCCATAAGATCGTCAGCAATCTTTTCCACAAGAGGAGAATAGTCTTCCACCACTAGAGCCTGATCGCCCATCAATGAGTCGGGATAGAGGCTTAGCGGGAAACCCTCTGAAATCCAGATCAGGTTCTTGCGACCGCGATATCCGGCAAGGGCTTGCGCCAGGAAGGTCATTCCCCGAAAAGCGGCAACGCGTCCATGAGAAACATTTCTGAAGGTCCCACGCTGGCTGAAGGGGGAAGCGGCAGCTTCTACCGTGGCCAGATGCGACACCGCGATGCCCTTGTAATGGGCCACCGCATCACGAAGTTCTTTGGGGTCGGTGGTGAAGTCATGCAAAAGGCGCAGGTTGTACTCAAGCGCATAGACGGCGGTTGGCTGAATCTTTGGATTGCTATCCAGATACTTGATCAGCAGTTCCTGCGCGTAAGCATGATTGGAAAAATCAGTATTGATGGCGTCGAGCAAGATTACGTTCAGAGCACTGTTTCCGCTATAAGCGGGAGAGTTGGACAAAATATTGGAGGACGGGCGTGGCGTTTGCGCAATGTCCGAAGGCTGGTGGAAGCTGAAGTCGGCCACCTTCTGCTCCACACCATTTTCCGCAACCGTGAAGTCCTCTGCTTTAAGCCCGGTTACCGGCGCGCCTTTGTCGTCCGTCGCGACTACATCAAGCACCACCAGGCGTGTGGTGGAACGATACACGGGCCTGGGCCCCTGATTTTGGGCAGATTGGGCCACAAGCAGCAAAGAGCCCATGCTCATTGCCAGCAAGGCAGCAACCGCATAGCTCCTAAAACCATATGACTTCATACCTGAGTCTCCGGAAATGCGACCACACTATAGCAAAGATTTTGTCTTGTTCCAGTTCAAAAAGTCGGGTGTAAGTCGCAGTTTATTGGGTGATTGTCAATCTTATGGGTGTTGGTTTTGGTTGGTGTGTGATTCAAGAGTGGAGGCGAAGTTATCGAGGGCCTGGTTCGAAATTCGAGTAATTGCCGGGCTTGAGTCATTGTGGTCAGCACCCGCGATGGCCACAAATTGCTTGGGCTCGTTTGCCAGTTGAAACAGCTTTTCACCGTGCCACATCCCAATGATGCTGTCCTTGGTCCCATGCATAATCAGTACCGGACAGTGGATGTGACTGATTCGTTTGTAATTTGTGAATTTGTCAAAGGGCAGCAGCGGTATGCGTGTAAGCACGCGGTAAGCGGAAAGAAAGGGACTTTGCAGCACCAGGCCGGCGGCGGGACGGCGCGTGCCAAGCTGGAGGGCGGGACCTGTGCCTACTGAACGTCCGAAGATAATGATCCGGTCCGGCGGCGTACCCAGATTCAGCGCCAGAAAATCGTAAGCGGCGCTTTCATCGGCATAAGCCGCTTTCTCGCTCGGCCTGCCTTCACTCGTCCCGTAACCTTGATAGTCATAAGCAAACACGCTGAAGCCCGCCTGGCGCATGTCCTCCAGCCACTCACGAATGTCGCCAAGGTCCTCCGCATTGCCGTGACTTACCAGAAGGGTAAACCGCGCATCCGGGTTAGGCAGGTACACTGCCGAGATTTTCTTGCCATTGCTGCTGGTGATTTTGATGATTCCCGGATTGTCGCTGTACGAGGAGCGATGTGGCTGAAAGATGATGCTGTCAGAAGCCAGGAAAGCATAAACGCACACCGCGACGTAGATAAGCAGGAGCGCCCAAGCCATTTTCTTTAGAATCGTTAACACCGTTTGCACAGAAGAACGCTGTTAGATAACCATTCTTGCACAGATGATTGCTGTCAAGCGGGCAATTAACGCGAGGCGTATGGATGAAGCATTCCCCACAACTCTGAGGCTAGGCCCCAACCGCGCCTTCCGAGCCGAGCGGCAGGAAATACTGGGTGCCGCGGATCGGTTCGCTGACGCGCCGCAGCAGTTCCTGCAGGTCAGTGTGGCGCTCCACAAAATCAATATCATTGGTGTTCACCACCAGCAGATCAGACGAGCTGTAATGGAAGAAGAAGTGTTCGTAGGCCTTCACGACTTCCTCAATGTAGTCATCGCTGACAGATACTTCACTATGCGAACCTTTTTTGCGCAGGCGTTTCTTCAAAACTTCCGGCGAGGCCTGCAGGTAAATCACCAGATCGGGGACGGGGAGCTGATCATGGAAATGATGATAATAACGGTTGTAAATGTCCAACTCCTGGTCAGTAAGGTTGATGTAGGCGAAAATTTTATCTTTTTCAAAAATGTAGTCGGCGACAATCAGCTTCTGCGAACCGCTTTGCACCTCCAATTTCTGCAACTGCTCGAAACGGCGAATCATGAAAGCGAACTGAGTCTGGAAGGCGGCGCCACGATCTCCTTCATAGAAGGAGCCAAGAAATGCATTGTCTTCGGGTTCGATCACGCGCTGGGCACTCAGCCGGTCAGCAATAATGTTGGCCAGCGTGCTCTTGCCGACGCGAATAGGGCCTTCAACGGCGATATAACGAGGTGGTTCAAAAAGCTTGGCCATGGTTCACGGTCAGGGCTGACTCAGCGCAGGATATATCGGCAACGCTCCGCTGGCAATCCACAAAAAAGGAATAACTGTGGAAAGATGAGACGGCTTGTGAATTCTAAATTTCCAATTTCAAATTAAAATTCGAGAGAGGATGCTTCTTCCCGTCACACTCATTGCGGCAGCGGCGGCCGGCTATGCCGGATACGCCAGCATGGCGCCGGAATCGCAACTTTATGGCCATAGTTTGACTCATGGCAGCGATCCTGGCCAAATGGCGCTCACGTATGATGACGGTCCCAATGATCCGCATACGCAAAACTTGCTGGATTTGCTGGCTGAGCACCAGGCCAAAGCAACATTCTTCTTGATCGGCAAATATGTTCGGCAGCGTCCTGACCTGGTCCGCGCTATTCGGTCCGCCGGGCACGCCATTGGTAACCACACAGAAAGCCATCCCAATTTGATCTTTACCCCGGCCAGCAGAGTGAAAGAAGAGTTGGAAAGCTGCAGCAAGGCGCTTCAGGACGCTACTGGAGAAGCGACTTCCTGGTTCCGACCGCCTTTCGGGGGCAGGCGGCCTGAGGTCTTGCGCATTGCACGGAAGCTGGGGTTGCAACCTGTAATGTGGTCAGTCACGGGCTATGACTGGAGCGCCGAATCGAGCCGAGCCATAATCAACAAAGTTGTGAAACAAGTGGAAGGTCGCAGCCGCAAACGGGGAGAGATCATTTTGCTGCATGACGGAAGCCATCTGAGCTTTGGGGCGGACCGGCACTTCACCATTGAAGCCACCCGCCTGCTGCTCAAGAAATATTCAGCGGAAAAGAGATTCGTTTCCATTCCTGAACTTGCTACTGACTAATTATCTGGTGCTTGTTACGAAAGGACCGCTCCTGCGCAACCTTCGAAAGCGCTTCTTGTGTTCAGGGGTAAAATAAGCAAAATACCTTGTCATCATTGGAGTTCGAATGAGACTCCGCCTGAGTGCAGCAGGCGCTTTAATTATGGGCTTGATCCTGCCGGCCATGTGCGTTGCCGGCAATCTGGCTTCTCTAATTCCGCCTCCCCCGGGCGCAAAGGTGGCCATTGTGGTTTTCGAGGATCTCCAGTGGCCGGACTGTGCGGCAGCAAACCCGATTCTGGAAGAAGCCGCGAAGGCACATAATGTTCCGCTCATGATTCATGACTTTCCCCTGCCGCGCCACACCTGGTCGTTCCAGGCTGCTGTGAATGCTCGTTTTTTTGAAAGCCAACCGCAGAAACTTGGAGACCAATTCAGGGGTTATATCTTGCAGAACCAGAGACAGATTGGGGATGAGGCAGCGCTCCAGCAATTCACGGCTAAATTTGCCCAGGAGAAGCAAGTCACGCTGCCTGCTGTCCTGGACCCGGACGGCAAGCTGGCAGAAGCTGTGAAAGCAGATATCCATCTGGGGCAGCGCATTGGGCTGGAGCACACTCCCACGGTGTTCGTGGTCAGTTCGGATGGAGAAGCAGTTCCTTTTGTGGAGATAATCGACCGCCATAAGCTTGACCGAGTGATTGAAGAGTTGGGGAAAAGTCCAGGTGCTGCTGCTCAGGCAAAGCCAGTCGACAAGAAAAAAAGATAGCGTGACTTTGTTATTCTTTATTGCTTTGGAGATGAAATGATTCGTTTTCGCAATGTTGCATTTTCATTGGCAGCAACTCTAACGCTTGCGGCTGCGTGTTCCGCGGCTGACGGCTCAATGCTGAAAACGCCTCCGGGTGCGAAGGTGGCAGTAGAGGTTTTTGAGGACTTGGAATGTCCCGATTGTGCGCGCTGGTATCCGGTGCTCTTCGAGGTGGCCAACGCTCATAAAGTGCCTGTGGTTTTGCACGATTTTCCTCTTCCCATGCATCCCTGGTCCTTTGATGCGGCTGTGTACGCGCGGTTTTTTGATACCAAGTCACAAAAGCTGGGAGAAGATTTTCGCGGCTACATTTACAAGAACCAGCCGAACATCAACAAGGGCAATTTGCAGCAATGGATACAAAAATTCGCGGATGAAAACAAAGTCCCGCTGCCCTTTGCCGTGGATCCTGAAGGCAAGCTTAAGGCCCTGATCATGGCTGATCGAGACCTGGGCTCGCGCGCCGGCCTGCAGCACACCCCAACCATATTCGTTGTGGGCCATGGCGGGCCCCCGAGTCCTTACACGGAGATCAATGAGGTCCAGGACATGGAGCAGAACAAGGCCATGCTGGGCCAGGCGATTGATGACATGGAGAAAAAAGTTGGGCCTGTGGCCGCTCCAAAGACGACCAAAACACGGACGCACAAGAAAAAGGCGTCTTGAGTCTCTGATGCTCTGAGAAGAAAAAAATCATGGAGCAGCCGCATCATCGTAAACTGCGCCTGCTCCACTCGCTTTAGCGGTTATTTAATTTCTTCAACTCACTTAGCAGCTCTTCGTAATCGGGTTCCTGGCCGAGTTCGTAAACTTTGGCAAAAGCGATCTTGCCGGCCTTGTCCACGATGAAGACGGAACGATCATTGATGCCGGGCAGCGGCTCTCCTAATCTCTGAATGCCGAATTTCTGTGCTGTGCCTCCGTGCGGCCAATAATCGCTGGCCAAAGGATAGTCAAGCCATCCGATGGATTTCTCCTGCCACGCGAGGTGAGAATAAATCGAGTCTGGGCTGATTCCCACGACCTGAGAATCATAGTCAGCGAACTGCTTTAAATATCTGCTGTACGCCGACATTTCATTCGTTCAAGTCGGACTCCAGTCCAGCGGATAAAACGCCAGGACTATGTTCTTCTTGCCCAGCAACTCGCTGAGCTTGAATTTATGCCTCTGTTTGCCGGTACACGCCGGCAATTCGAAGTCGGGGACAACATCGCCTGCTTTCAATGCTGGCATTCAAACCTCCAGATAGGCTGGGTGAACGGTGCTTGTTGAAACACGAATGAGCTTTTCCCGAACCATGCGAATTAATGATTCTATCAGCGCCGGCAAACAGAAGGGCAACGCTCTGCGGGTACTTGATGAAAACCAGAAGACCTGCGTAATGTAAGAGATGGCAGGGCCAATGTTTTCCGCGAAAGTGGAGCAACACTCTCCAGTGGAAGCGGGAACAACAAGGGCAAAGCAAACAGCAGATTCCCGGCTGCATCCAATCGGTCGGGGTTTGCAGCCTGCCTTTGCAGAGAAAAACAGCAGGAGCGTACATGCTCGGATTCAGCAGTTACAATTTTCAGCACTTTTCCCGGGAAATTCTGCAAGAGCACTCCTCGCAGGCATCGTTTGCCGGACCGGAGCCTGGAGAGCGGGCCCCGGATTTCAAGGCAGATACGCTGGACGGCGAACGCGTGCGTCTCAGCGACTTTCATGGCAAGAAAAACCTCCTGCTCGTTTTTGGTTCCGCGACCTGCCCCATGACGGCGGCCTCGATCCACGGAATCAACGAGCTGTATGACCGCTTTCGCGGCGATGAAATTGAGTTCTTATTTGTTTACGTTCGCGAGGCGCATCCCGGCGAGCGCATCCCGGCTCACCGTTCCATGCGCAGCAAGGTGAGCGCGGCCCGGCAGCTCAGGGACGAAGAAGAAATTGTGATGCCCATTGTGGTGGATGATACGCACGGCAGCATTCATCGCAAATTTGCCAAGCTGCCGAATCCTGCATTTCTCATCGACAAATCCGGGCGCGTGGCCTTCCGCTGCAAATGGGCCAAGCCGGACGAGCTGGCATCAGCCATTGAGGAACTGCTGGAGATCCAGCATGAACGCGGCGTGGACCATGCCGTAGTAAATGGCGGCCAGGACCTCTCCATGCCGCACTCCTACACCGTGCTCTATTCATACCGGGCACTGGAGCGCGGAGGAGAAAATTCACTTGAAGACTTCCGCGAGGCCCTGGGTTTGCCGGGGCAGATTGCGCTGGCCGCATCGCGATTGGCCAGACCATTGCTGGGAAATCCAGGACGCTGGCTTGCGCTGAGCGCTCTTACGGCCGCAGTCCTGGCTGGCGGACTTTATGCCGGTTTTGAACTGAGAAAACGCCGCCTTGGCGTTCGCCGCAATCCCTATCGTGCTTATGAGAGACAAAAAGTCCGCGACACGGAAACCGGCACTGATTACGGAGCAGTAGGAATTTAGGCGATTTAGTAATTGGGTAATTTGGTAATTTCGTGATTGAGTAGTTGAGATTTGTAATTGAGTAATTTGGCAACCGAGTAATTGAGGGGCGACCTTTAAATTGCTTCGCTTTTCGATTACCCAATTACCAACTTACTCAATTACCAAATTTCTTTCGCCCAAATTACCACCCTACTCAGTCACCATTTTTTCACCGCCGGAAGCGGCGTCATTCACCGGCAAATGCGTGTCCTGCCGCTTCCACCGTTCGCCCGATGTCGCCATCCGTATGCGCGGCGCTTACAAACAAAGCCTCATACTGCGAGGGCGGAAGATAAATTCCGCGGTCGAGCATGGCCCGGTAGAATCCAGCAAAGGCCTGCGTGTCTGACTTCGACGCTGAATCCCAGTCCGTTACCTCTCCCGGCTGGAAGAACCAAGTGAGCATCGATCCCACGCGGTTCACAGTGAGCGGCACGCCGTGCTCTTTGCCTTTGGCTAGTATGCCCGCAGCCAGAGCAGATGACTGTTTTTCAAGTTGCTGGTAAATCTCCGGATGCTCGCGAAGCTGGCGCAGAGTAGCCAGCCCTGCCGCCATCGCCAGCGGATTTCCAGAGAGCGTTCCCGCCTGATACACCGGCCCCACGGGCGCGACCATCACCATAATCTCTTTGCGCCCGCCATAGGCGCCCACCGGAAGTCCGCCGCCAATGATCTTGCCTAGCGTAGTCATATCTGGCTTGATGCCATAAAGTTCCTGCGCCCCGCCGTACGCCACGCGAAATCCCGTCATCACTTCATCAAAGATGAGCAGCGCGCCATTCTGCTGTGTGATCTTGCGCAGGAATTTGAGA
>DATFDA010000148.1:0-5304 GCA_035252525.1 Candidatus Angelobacter sp.
GCATCGGGAGCTTTTTCACCGGACGGAAAATCTGTTACCTGGACCGAGAACAAAGACGGCAACATTAGCATCTTTGTGTACGATCTGTCCCCACGTACCGCGCATCCATTGCCGCTTGGCGCAGGCCTGAACACCTTTGGCGGCTCAGATACAGCTTTCGCGCACAATGGCTCGCATCTGCTCTATTACCATGACGGCCCAGACGCTCCCAACGATCTTTGGGTCTACGACTTCGCAGCGGGAATGCCGCAACAGGTCACGCATTCGCTGTTGGCGGGAGTGAAGAGCGACAGTATGGCGGAGCCGTTCCTTGTCCACTACCCCAGCATTGACAAGAAATGGACAATCTCAGCTTTTGTTTATGTGCCTTTCAACGCTGAACGGAACGGCAAGAATGCGGCAGTCGTGATGATTCACGGCGGCCCGACTTCGCAAAGCATGAACAACTTCAATCGCAGCGTGCAGTACCTTGCCAACCAGGGCTACTTCGTGATCGCTCCCAATTATCGCGGGTCCACCGGTTATGGAAAAGAATTTCAGGACGCAGATCGTTTTGATATGGGAGGCGGCGATCTTCAGGATGTGATTGCTGCGGCTGACTGGTTGGCGAAAACCGGCTACGTCGATCCAAAGAAAATCGCTGTGATGGGCGGAAGCTACGGCGGCTATCTCACCATGATGGCCGTGACCAAGGCGCCTGATCGCTGGGCCGCTGGAGTGCCCATTGTGCCGTTTGTCAACTGGTTCACTGAGATCGAGAACGAAGACCCGCTGCTGCAACAATATGACATGGCCACCATGGGCGATCCTATGAAAGATAAAGCCCGTTTGCAGGAACGGTCACCCATTAACTTTGTGGACCAGATCAAAGCTCCGCTGCTGATTCTGGCCGGAGGCAATGATCCGCGCTGTCCCCGCACCGAAGCCGAGCAGGTGGCCAGCGCAGTCAAAAAACGCGGAGGAGTAGTGGAATTGAAAGTCTATGAAAACGAAGGCCACGGCTTTGCCAAACTGGAAAACCAGATTGATTCCATTACCCGCATTTCCGATTTCCTCAAGAAATACGATCCGCCGGAGAAGTGTGGTTGCAATATTTACGAATAGCCGTTAGCAATTGGCACTCAGCAACCAGCTCGCTCTGAGTGGAATAAAACAGGCTACTTCAACCCCAGCCTCTCCAATAACTGCTGCGCCGCTAATTTGTGCACATGCTCAACAATGGCCAGGACCAATCCCTGAATCGTGTACTCGCGGGCTTCTATGGTCGGTGCAAACCCGGCGTCACGCAGTGTCTTGCTGGTGACAGGACCAATCGATGCGATGTGCACGTCTCCCAGGGCCTGCTGGTAAGAGCTGCCGAGCAGGTTGATGAAGTTGGCTGCGGTGGAGGAACTGGTAAAGGTGACGATGTCTGGCCGTTGCGTGCGGCCGGAAAACAGTTTTTTAAGTTTCGCCTGCGCTGCCGCCGGAATTTTGGTCTCGTAAGCTTCTACAACTTCAAGCAGCACGCCGGCTTTTCTGAGTTCGCTGGGCAGGATGTCGCGCGCAACCTTGGCCCGTGCCAGCAGCACGTGCTTTCCTTCCGTCTTCCCGCGCAAGGCTTCGACCACGGATTCTGCAATGTATTTCTCCGGCGTAACCGCCACTTTAACCCCGCGCTTTTCAGTTGCCTTCTGCGTAGCAGGGCCGATGGCCGCAATCTGAAGGTGGGCAAGGTTCGTTGCGCTCATTCCCAGCTTCTGCAGCCGTTCAAATAGCGCCTCCACTCCGTTTACGCTAGTCAGCACAAGCCAGTCGTAGTTCTTAATGTTTGTGAGCGCGAAATCGAGCGGTTCATAGCTGCTTGGCGGATTGATCTCAATGGTAGGGACTTCAATGACCTCGGCGCCAAGATCGCGTAAGCGCGCCGCGAGTTGCCCCGACTGTTTTTTGGCCCGCGTGGTCAGAATGCGCCAGCCGAGCAGCGGCTGATACTCGGATTGGGCTGTGCCTTCTTCGCTCATGGCTGCCGGGGAACCGGGACTTCTTCGTTGTAGACCTCGCTGAGGATTTTGTCTGCGCCACGCTTTAACAGCTTCTGCGCGGTTTCCCGTCCCAGTTGCTCGGGATCAGCGCCCTGGGCAAACTCGCGCAGAATTTCACTGCCATCTGGCCGGCCAACCATTGCGCGCAGATGCAAAATACCATTCCGTTTCTCGGCGAAAGCCCCAATGGGAACCTGGCACCCACCGCCAAGGCTGCCGAGCACCGCGCGCTCGCACTCAATGGCACAACGGGTTTCAGGGTGGTTGAGAAATTCGAGGTGTCTCAGAATTTCAGTATCGCCGTTGCGCGCCTCAATAGCCAAAGCGCCTTGTCCTACGGCCGGACACATCACCTCGGGGTCAATGCGCGAACGCACATGCTTCTCCACTGCAAGCCTTTTCACGCCTGCTGCGGCAAGAATAATGGCGTCGTATTCTCCCGATTCCAGCTTGCGCAGCCGCGTATCCACATTTCCGCGCAAAGCAAATATCTCCAGATCAGGACGCATGGCCTTGAGCTGGCACTGCCGCCGCAGGCTGCTGGTTCCAACCTTGGCTTTGCGCGGCAGATCTTCCAGCCGCGCGTACTTCAGAGAAATATACGCGTCGCGCGGATCTTCGCGCTTCATGATGGCGGCCAGCGTAAAATCCGGCTGCAATTCCGTTGGCACGTCCTTAAGGCTGTGCACCGCCAGATCAATACGTTTGTCGGCGAGCGCCTCTTCAATCTCTTTGGTGAACATGCCCTTGGTACCCACCTTGGCCAGTGCGACGTCAAGAATTTTGTCGCCGGTGGTTTTGATGATCTCGATTTCCACGGGATGGCCCTGTTCACGCAGCAGCCCGGCAACGTGATTGGCCTGCCACATGGCGAGTTGCGAACCGCGCGACCCAATGCGAAGCGGCGCCATTAGACTTTGGGTTTCCCGTTGTTGAGATTGAACAGCTTGCGCACCATTTCCTGGATGGTAGCAGCCTCCGGTTCGGCGGCGGAAGATTTGAGAGTGGTAATGGGCGTATGGAGGAGCTTGTTGATGATGCCGCGCGTCATGGCTTCAATGGCAGCTTCCTGCTCCGGCGTGACGCTACCCAGCCGTCCGCGAATGCGGTCGATCTCCGCTTGCCTGATGGTTTCACAGTATTCCTGCAGGGAAACAATGGTCGGCACCAGGTGCAGCGACTTCATCCGAACGGCGAAGCGGTCCACCTCGGCTTCCACGATCTTCTCCGCCCGTTCAGCTTCCTTCTTGCGCTCCGCACTGTTGTTGCTGGCTACCGACTGGAGATCATCAACGTCGTAGACAAACAGGCCATCCAGCTTGTTGACCGCGGGATCAACGTTGCGCGGCACTGCAATGTCGATGAAGAACACCGGACGGTTACGGCGGCCCTTGAGCAGACGCTCACCGTGCTCCCGCCGGAACAGCGGCTCACTCGCGCCTGTGGAGGTGAGAATGATGTCAGCCTGAGCGGCTGTTTCATGCAGCCTTTCGAATGGAACCGCCTCGCCGGCGAAAGATTCGGCCAGGCTGGCGGCGCGATCATACGTCCGGTTGCTGACGATGATCTTCTTTGCCCCGTGGCTGATCAGGTGTCGCGCTGCCAACTCCGCCATCTTGCCTGCGCCAATCAGATAAACCGTCTTGCCCGCCAGCGATCCGAAAATCTTTTCTGCCAACTGGACAGCCACGGAGGCGATGGACACACTGGAACTTCCAATCGCCGTCTCCGAGCGGACCTTCTTGGCCACAGCAAAGGCGCGTGAGAGCAGCGCTTCCAGCGCCGAGTTGACCGCGCCCAGGCTGCGCGCCACGGTATAGGCTTCTTTCACCTGTCCAAGGATCTGGGGCTCGCCCACCACCATGGAATCAAGGCTAGAGGCCACGCGGAATACATGGCGCACGGCTTCGCGCTCCTGAAATTCGTAGATGTGGGGGTTAATCGTGTCCGGACCCACGCCGAAGTAGCTGCCCAGAAATCCGCGCAGGTCTGCCGGTGTCCCATTGCTGCTGGCCAGCACTTCCACGCGGTTGCAGGTGGAAAGCACCATGCCCTCATCCACACCCGGCTGCTTCACCAGATGCTGCACTGCATCCGGGAGCTGCGCCTCAGGCACAGCCAGCCGTTCGCGCACGTCCAAAGGCGCGCTGTTGTGGTTTACGCCGATGAGCTGAAATTTCATGGAGCAATAAACCTGTGCGTGTGGCTCAGGCTGTTGGCAGCCCAGGCCAGCACCGCAGTGGCAAATGCGAACGTCGCCAAATAAGCCGCGCGCCGTCCGCGCCAGCCTGCGCTCCATCGCGTGTAGAGCAGCACCATATAGAGCACCCACATGACGATGGAGATCAGAATCTTTGCGTCCAAAAAGTAGTGCGGGCCTACACGGGCTTCCGCCACGATGGCGCCGGAAATCAGGCCCAGCGTCATGAACGGAAATCCCCAAAGCAGGCACTTGTAACCCATGTCATCAATCACGGCCAGCGCCGGCAGGCGGGTCCAGATGCCGGTGGAATTCTTGTTTTTGAGGTTCTTTTCCTGGATGAGATACAGAATGCTGGCAATAAAACTGAAAATCAGACCGGCATACCCGACGAATATGAGGCCAACGTGGACGAAAATCCATTGCCTGCTGACCAGCAGTGGCATAGCCGACGAAGAAGGCGAATTTCCCGATGCCGCCGATACCGTAAGCAGGAAGACCAGCGGGAAAACCGCTATGCCTGGCGAGGTCGCGCCGTAGCGAGCATAAATGACAAAGAAAAAAACCATGAGCAGGAACGCCAGCATGGATTCAAGCTCATGGAGTGATGCTGGTGCCCACACGCCGCTTAGCATGGAGTTCTCAATCAGGGCGACGAAATGAAAAGTCATGCCCAGTCCGACCGCAGGCAAGGTAATGCGGGTCAGCACGTGGCGTCCGCCCCAGAACGAAGCCAGTGCGTATACCAGGCCAACTGCGTAAAGTGAGAGCGCGACTCGCAACCAGAACAGGGGCATAGGAGTTAAAGCAGATTATGACATTGATCAGGGCAGCTTAAAACCAGCAGTTAGCAATCAGCGCCTGGCATTCAGCCCTGAATATTCTAGTCTGTTTCCACGTAAGTTGCTGGGACAAAAAGGCTTACTGTGACCTTGGTAACCGGCAGCGGGCTCTTGAAGTGGCAAATTTCGCTTTGGCGGTTCAGGCGAATCACCTCTTGTGATCGGCGCAGAAAAGCTCAAGATCAAAGATGCGAAGCCTCCGGGCTGAATGCTAATCGCTGATTGCTGTATGCTCGCT
>DATFDA010000149.1:0-7209 GCA_035252525.1 Candidatus Angelobacter sp.
GGGGTGGCGCTTTGACGAAGGCATAGTAGGTGTACGGCTGGTAGGCGAGGAGACAGTAGAGCGCCGTCACAAGAAAGAACAGCGCTGATACGAGCCTGATAATCGTGGTAAACAGGACTTTCATGGGTTGGCACAGCAAATAATCTGAGATTGTGCAGCCATCTAAGCGCCGTCGCAAGTACCAAGGGTGAGCCTTCAGTCGTAACTGAAGGACGATGATTTGCGGCGTTTAAGAACCGCTTCTCGCCGCGCAGTCGTGCAGAAGCCCGCAGTCTTCACGGGAATTCTCCGCTGATCTGCTGTTCCAAAGTTACCTCGCTGCTGAAAACTCGAAGTCAGCCTTTGCAGCTTGCTTCGGCTCCACTTTAACTTTCATGGTCTTCTCGCCGAATTTCTCATGCACTGCGGCCAGCGTGTACTCGCCTGGCGGCAAATTTTTGATCTCAAAGCTGCCGTCTGGGCCAGTCACGGCGTAGTACGGATTTGACATGACGTTCACGTAGGCCCGCATCCAGGGATGCTGGTTGCACTGTAGAGCGATCATCATCTCCGGAGTGGTGAAACTCTTCACGATCGGCTTGTCCGTGGGCATCTGAGTTTCATTCCAAGCCGGATTCTTGCTGGGCATGTCATGGATGTTGTGATCTGCCTGGTCAGTGTTGGTGATCTTGAAAGGCTGTTTTGCCATCACGCCCATCATGTGCGGCGAGTAGCGGCAGTTCTTCTGATCGAGCACCACCGGCTCAGAAGGAACCGGGTATGGGCCTGCCGGTGCTCCTTCCTTCACATAGACAAAAACATTGGCCAGCTTGCCATTTTTTACCACCGCGGTCTCCGCTGGCTGCGCAGTTTGTGGACACATGGGATCAGCCGTCATATCAATAGTCGGCACTCGGGGCAGGGCGCCTTTGAAGTCAACCGCTCCCTTGATGCTGCCGGCATTTGCCAGATCAGGTGTTGCGACAGGAGCAGACGATGGCGGGGCGGCCTCGGCGGTATTTGAAGAAGAGTTGCTGGATGATGGTTGAGAGGAAGGCTGCGATTTGCAGCCGGCGAACACAAGCAGGAGCAAGAAAGAAGCAAGTATGTTTTTCATTTTGAATTATGGTCAGAATATTCCAGCCTGCACAGGCTTTTCAATTTCCCGCAGGCTGTTTTCGAAATTCGCGCGCTACTTGGCAGCCGCTGCCACGGATCCCATATTCTGGATCACTGCATCAGCGAACTCGCTGGTTCCTGAAACGCCGCCCACATCGCGGGTGATGTGCTTTTTCTCTTTATACGTACGTTCAAGGGCAGCGTAGATTTTGTCCGCTGCCTCAACTTCCCGCAGATGCCGCAGCATTAAAATTGCCGATTGCAGCAGGGCCGTAGGATTTGCCATGTCCTTCCCGGCGATGTCCGGCGCAGAGCCATGAACAGCCTCAAAGATGGCGCAACCATCGCCTAAATTGGCTCCTGGAACCAGCCCCAAGCCGCCGACAAAGGCAGCGCATAGATCAGAGACAATGTCGCCGTACAGGTTTTCCATTACCAGCACGTCATACTGGTAGGGGTTCATCACCAGTTGCATGCAGGTGTTGTCAATGATGTGCTCGACGTAGGGGATCTCTGGATACTCCTTCGCAACCTTGCGGCAGCAATTCAGAAAAAGGCCATCGCTCATCTTCATGATGTTGGCTTTGTGAATGGCGTGAATCTTCTTGCGCTGTTCCCGGCGGGCGAATTCGAAGGCAAAGCGGGCAATGCGGGTGGAAGCTTTTTCAGTAATGATCTTGAGTGCTTCCACCACTCCAGGCACCACCTCATGCTCAATGCCGGAGTACTCACCTTCAGTATTTTCGCGAACAATTACCAGATCCACGGCAGGGAAGCGCGTGGGCAGGGAAGGCAGGCTGCGCACAGGCCGAAAGTTCGCGTAAAGCTCAAACTTGCGTCGCAACGCTACGTTGATGCTCGAAAACCCGCCGCCGATTGGAGTGGTGATGGGCCCCTTCAGCGCCACACCGGTGCGCCCAATCGATTCCGTGAGCTCTTTGGGAATGTATTCGCCTGTGCTGGCGTAGGCTGTTGCGCCTGCGTTCACCGTCTCCCAATCGATTCTGACGCCGGCTGCTTCCAGAATTTTCACGGTGGCGCGGGTGACTTCCGGACCAATGCCATCTCCTGGAATCAGGGTTACCTTGTGTGCCATGTCACCTGCTTACTGTGGGCTGAGTTGTTCACTTGATGGGAGCCTTCGCCTTGATGACCTTCGGCTTCTCAGGACTGTTGTGCAACAGTTGCTCAAGTTCGGCGTGAAATTCACTGACGTCCTGGAAATCACGATAGACAGAAGCAAACCGGATGTATGCGACTTTATCGACCAGCTTGAGGCGATCCATGATCAACTCTCCTATCTCGCTGGCGGTGCGCTCGCGGTCAGGAGAGTCCACCACAAACTGCTCAACTTCGTTGACGATCTGCTCCATTTTTCCCATCGAGACAGGGCGTTTCTCGCAGGCACGCAGGACACCGGAAAGCACCTTCTGGCGCTCAAACTTTTCCCGGCGGCCGTCTTTCTTCACCACCATGTAGGGGATTTCGTCGATGCGCTCGTAGGTGGTAAAACGCTTTTCACACTTAAGGCATTCGCGCCGTCGGCGTATTGATTCGCCTTCCTTGCTTTCACGCGAGTCCACCACCTTGTCATTCTCGAACCCGCAAAAAGGGCATTTCATGGGTGCTATATAGAGCTTTCCAGGGTTGTAGTAGCTCTAATTGTATCAGGGACACACGAGTGACACGGGATCGGGAGCTAAAAAAGGTCATCCTTCTTTCAATGCCTGCTCTTCTTCTTGTTGGCTTTCCCGCTCCACGCGCAGGATGGAAATACGCTCAAAATGCGCCACCACCAGCCCCGCCGGAATGACCGACATGAATGTGACCAGCCAGAGCATGATGCCGCAACTAGTGGCAATTTCAGCCATGCCGGGTCGATCAGGCAGGATGATCTGCTTGAGAATGGCGATCGTTGCCAATTGCGATCCGCCTCCCACAACCGGCAACTGCAATATTCCCCCCATAACGCTACCCGCGGTCAGAAGCAGTACCGTGGACAGGGTTAGATGAGAAAGCCTGTGAGCGGTGTAGGCATGCGTGACACAGACGTAGGCGAAGCCAATGACAATCCAGATCAAAAGTGAGAGGCCGGTGAGCTTAAGAAATGACTTGAAGTTTTTGACGGTGTTCAGGCCCTCACCGAACGCGTGCACGCGGTGATAAGCGGATTCGCCCAGCCGGGGGGACATGCGGCCAAAAATGCCGCGGAAAAACGCGGAGGCCTTGGCTGGGTTCTTCCTGATCCAAAAAGCCAGCGATCCGACAAACGCGACAATAAATAAGAGCGCGAGTCCAGAGAGTTGAAACAAAGCGAAGGTGGTGAGGTGAAATCCAAGGATTGACTTTTTGGCACCAGATTCGAAGCCGGGCAGCCTTCTCAGGGTATCGGCAAACCAGAGAACGTTGAGGGCCATAATGAACCCAAAGCCGCCCATGTCAAATATTCTTTCCACTGTCCACACAGCAATTTGGGAGGAAACGTTCAAGTTTTCCTTGCGAGCTATTAGATAGGGCCGAATGAACTCACCTGGACGGCCAAAGAGGGCCATGCCCGTAAAGCCGATCATGGTGGGGGCGACCAGGCGGGAAAGTCGCGTCTGACAGACAGGCTCAAGAAGAATGCGCCAACGCCAGGCACGGAGGAAGTAATCGGCGTAAATCAGGGCAATGCCCCCGGCAAGCCAGAACTTATTGGTCTCATCGGTTGCAGCGAAGAACCGTTCCCAATCGAATTTGCGCCACGTTCTTACCTGGAGATAGATCAGTCCGGCCAGAATGACCAACACCGCCGCCGTAACCAGAACGCGCTTTTTGTTCTTCATGAAAACTCAGAGATTGAGCTGCGGGACTGCCCAGAAAAAACGACGCGCCAAATGAGGCGCGCGTCTCATGCTATTTATTGTAAATGCTGTACTGGGCTATCAGGGGACGCTCTGCGGATTGGAGACGCTGGCTTGTTGCTGCGCTTGATTCTGCTTAGCAGGCAAGCTGGCATTCTGCCGAGACTTGGCAGCCGCAGCCGATTTTCTCTTAGCGGCTTTGCGCGTAATTCAGCTCGCTTCTTGGCATTGAAGTCACGGATGATGGCGGCAACGTAGGCCCGAGTTTCACGGTAAGGAGGTACGCCGTGATACTGCTGGACGCGGTGTGCGCCGGCGTTGTAAGCCGCAAGCGCTTTGATGGGATCATTGTGGTACTGGTCCAGCAACGCCGTCAGGTGGGCTGTGCCGGCTTCAACATTGGCCTGGGGATCAAATGCGTCTTTCACGCCGAGTTGGTTGGCGGTTTGCGGCATAAGCTGCATCAGCCCGCGAGCACCCTTCCGTGAAATGGCATGCGGATTGAAGTTGCTCTCCGCTTTGATCACGCTGGCCACAAAGTCGGGATCCAGTTGATATTTGGCGGCAATCTCCTTGACGATGCCGTCAATGTCAGCCCGGGTGGCCTTCACCGCCGGCGCAACTGTTGGCAGGGGCACCGTAGGGGAAGTTACTGTGGCCGAAACTGGAGTCGCAACCGGCTGAGTGGCCACGGCAGGCTGCGGATCAGCAGGGACATCAGCCAGGACGGAATCATCTTTATCGTAGGAAGAGATTTCAGCGGTGGGGATATCCATGTGTCCGCCGACAACATAAAGGCGCGTAACGGAGCCGGAAACCTCTTTGCGCAGAAAAGGAATCTGCGATCCATTCTTGAGGATGGCCAAATCGGCTGCCGAGGCGGAAATTTGCCCGGCAAACAGCAACAATGCAATCCCGATTGGCCTTAAAGCAGACATACTCATCCCAAGCTAACTATTGTCCCTGAATTTGGGCCTGAAAGCCAGCCCCAAATACCTCTTCAAGTGCCTGGGCCACTCCATTTTCCGAGTTGCTGCCGGTAACCTTCCAGCCATTCTGCTTGAGCTCATCTGTGGCATTCCCCATAACCACCGGAACTCCAGCAAATTCAAGCATTTCCAAGTCGTTATAGTTGTCACCGATGGCCATGATCTGGGACCGGGGCACGCTATGGAGTTCCGCCCAGCGGCGCAAGGCGTGGCCTTTGGAGCATTCGCGATTCAGGATATCCAGAATGCAGAGGTCGCGATGGTCATATTGAGTGCGGACAATCGTGACTTCATCCAGAAAATCAGCCTGGGCAAGCCGCAGTTGCGCTTCCTGCATGCGTGCGACCCTGCCGCAATACATGGCTTGGATAGGGTCTTCATGGCGCAAGGCATTTTCCAGCGGAGAAATGTACTGGATATAAGGTTCGTTGTTCTGAATCCAGCGCGCAATGGTTTGGTTCAGCTCTTCTACCCGTTCCAGAACCAACGCGCCATGCCCCGGCCGATCAAAGGTAAGAACGGCGTTTCCGCGAAAGTGTTCCATGTGCTGGATGAGCTTGATGGCTGATTCGCGGGGAAGGCGATCAAAGTAAAAGGTTTCACCCTCTGTGGAACGGATCAGTGCGCCATTGGAGCTGATGAGCCAGACCGGGAAACCCAACTCCTGTGCGATGGGCAAAGCGTAGTCATGCCGCCGTCCCGTAGCCAACAGGATCTCAGCGCCGCAGAAATGCGCAGCCCGCAGAGCCGCCAGATTCCTGGCGGGAAGCTGGAAATGATGATCGAGCAGGGTACCGTCAATGTCAATGGCGATCAGCCGGATGGGAGGATTCACTGCACCTATTCTAAGCGAGAACAAGGGCTTGAAGACTCTGTACACATCGGTCCCGGAAAACAGAGGAGGAGGTTCTATGCGCGAGTTCGTTGCCGAAGCCTTGAGACAAGAGGCGGGAAAAGGCGGCAGCAACTGTCAGGTTCGTCACCGCGGCACTGCCGCCTTTATTTCATTCATCAGCCCATTCGGGGTTTGGCTCATCCGTAGATTGAAAAGCCGCTGTTGTCCTGCTGCTGTTGATCCTGCTTCTTTTTGTCTTTCTTTTCTTTCTTGTTGTGTTTCTGCTCTTTGCTTTGCGTGGAACTTTGCTGGCTCGAACTGTTGCAGGGCTGGGGTTCGCTGGCAAGGGCAAAGCCGGACATTGACGCGGCCAGCAGAGCCACACTGATAATCAGATTGCGTTTCATGATCAACACTCCTTAGATTTTCATCAAGACATTCTGTGACTTGCCAGATGACGGAGCATGCACAAGCTACAATGAGTGCCTGCTTGCCATCTTCTGGAGTGTTTAACCGTGCAGCGGAGGTTTTATTCCCGATCGTGAGAAAGACAAAAAAGAAGAAGTTAAAACAGAAGAGTACCCTGGCTGAATTTTTGCCAAGTCGCTCTTCTCGCATCAAGGATTAAAATTTACCCGGATCAAAGGACGATTGCGCAGACCTGACCTCTAACCACGGCGAGCGGCTATATCCCCAGATACGCCGCGCGAATCATCTCATTGCCGAGCAGATTTTTGGCCGTATCTTCCATCAGCACGGAGCCGTGCTGGATGACGTAGCCGCGATCGGAGATGCTCAGCCCGCTCACAACATTCTGTTCCACAATCAGCATGGTGATGCCGGTATTGCGGACTTCCTGAATCTTTTCAAATACTTCATCCACAACCTTGGGGGCCAGACCAAGAGAGGGCTCGTCGAGCAGAAGCAATTTTGGGCGCGCCATCAGCCCGCGCGCAATTGCCACCATTTGTTGCTCGCCGCCGGAGAGCGTGCCGGCAAGCTGGTTCATGCGTTCCGCCAGGCGCGGAAAAAGTGCGAGCTGTTCCTGCATGCTCTCTTTTATGTGAGCGCGCGAGCGCGGAGTGTAAGCTCCGAGGGAGAGGTTCTCACGCACTGTCATGAAAGGGAACACCTGTCGGCCTTCAGGCACATGGCTGATGCCGAGCTCGACCATGCGGTGAGCAGGCACGCGGGAGACATCCTGGCCGGCAAAGCGTAAGGAACCTGCTGAAGGGCGCTTGCTGCCCGAGATCACGCGCAGCGTGGTGGTTTTTCCCGCACCGTTGGCGCCAATCAGCGTAACAATTTCGCCGGGGAATACGCGCAGGCTTACTCCAAACAGCGCCTGAAGATCACCGTAATACGCGGTGATGTTTTCGAGTTGGAGTAGCGGAGCAGAGGTGGCGCTGTTGCCGGGAGTCATTGCACGATCTCCCTGTATTTG
>DATFDA010000150.1:0-4305 GCA_035252525.1 Candidatus Angelobacter sp.
GAGGCGTTTCAGCACGGAGTTCCGTGGCGCAATCCAACGCAGGGGCCGGTGGCGTTTGCGGCTCCGGCGGGTGCGCACCTCTCATACTTTGGCGGGCCCATCATTACCAACGTGCAGGTGGTCCAGGTGCTTTACGGAAGCGGTTCGTATAACGCGCAGGTTGCGGGGACAACTTCGCCCACCATGGGAAATTTCTTTGCTGACTTTACCGGCAGCGGCAGCGGCCTGGTCAGCCTGTTGACGCAGTACAACACGAACATTTCCGGCGGCACAAATCAGGTGTTTGGGTTCGGCTCGTTTGGCGGGCTGTTCCAGATTGTTCCTTCAGCAGCGAACAACGGATCAACCATCAGCGATACCCAGATCCAGTCAGAACTGCTGGCCCAGATCACGGCGGGACACCTGCCTGGACCGACGAACGACGCGGCGGGCAATCCCAACACGCTGTATATGATCTACTTCCCTCCGGGAAAGACGATTACGCAGGGCGGATCTTCAAGCTGCGTGGGCGGCGGATTCTGCGCTTATCACGGAACCACGTCAAACACGCTGAACTCAAAGCATGTTCTCTATGGTGTGTTGCCGGATATGCAGGCGGGCAGCGGCTGCGCGACAGGTTGCGGCAGTTCGACCACGTTCGGCAACTACACGTCAGTGACGAGCCACGAACTGGTGGAAGCCATGACGGATGCGGATGTGGGCATCGCGACCACGTTTGCGGCGCCGCTGGCGTGGTACGACATGAATAATGGCGAAATCGGCGACATTTGCAACGCCCAGCAGGGAAGCTACGTGGCGAACGGAACCACGTACACCGTCCAGTTGGAGTTTTCAAATTCGGCAAATAATTGCGTGCTGCCGCCGGCAGCGTCGAATCCAAACTTTACGCTCTCGGCTTCACCTTCCAGCTTGAGCGTGACGCAGGGAAGCAGCGGAAATTCCACCATCACGGTTACCAAAACCGGTGGGTTTACCGGGAGCGTGAGTTTGTCGGCATCTGGACTGCCTGCGGGCGTGACGGCAACGTTTGGGACAAATCCAACGACATCCACGAGCGTTGTGACGTTCAGCGCCAGCAGCACGGCGACCACGGGGACTTTCAACGTCACGATTACGGGGACCTCAGGAAGCCTGACTCACACGACTTCGGTCAGTCTGACGGTGAGTGCGCCCGCGGCTCCGAACTTCTCACTCTCCGCTTCGCCGGCAAGCTTGACTGTGAAACAGGGAACAAACGGGAGCAGTACGATTACGGTGACGCCAAGCAATGGATTTACAGGGTCGGTAACCCTGTCAAATTCAGCTCTGCCAAGCGGCGTGACTGCTTCATTCGGCACCAACCCAACCACGTCAACCAGTGTTTTGACGTTCACGGCCAGCAGCACTGCCACGACCGGTACCAGTACGATTACGATTACCGGGACCTCGGGTACTCTGTCCCATACCACTACCATCAGCCTGACCATCAGCTCGGCTGCGGCAACCCAGCTCATCGGCAACCCGGGGTTTGAGAACGGCACAAACACTGCGCCCTGGACTCTGACAGCAGGAGTGATCAACAACTCCACCGCCGAGCCTCCGCACAGCGGATTGTGGGACGCATGGGAGGATGGTTATGGAACCACCCATACAGACACTGCCACCCAGACGGTCACAATCCCGTCCACTGCAACGTCAGCAACTCTGACCTTCTGGCTGCATATTGATACCGCTGAAACCACCACCACCACTGCCTTTGACACCCTGCGGGTGCAGGTGCTCAACACCAGTGGAACCGTGTTGGCGACTCTCGGTACTTTCTCCAACCTGAACCATGCCGCCGGATACCAGCAGCATTCGTTCAGCGTGCTTTCGTTCAAGGGACAGACGGTTCAGATCCGTTTCAGAGGTACTGAAGATACCAGTCTGCAAACCTCATTTGTGATTGACGACGTCAACCTGAACGTGCAGTAACCGATCCTTGTCATTGGAATACCGGGGCCTTTGTGGCCCCGGTTTTTTGTTGCGTTCTCCTCTGCTATCATCCGCCGGAATGCTCCTGGCCGCGTCCATTGTTACCTGCCTCATATGGATCTACCTCACCACTGCGCACGGGCGTTTCTGGCGAATCGGCAAATTTATGCTGCCCGCATCAGCCGCGGGTGAAACCGCAACACGTGTTGTCGCCGTGGTTCCCGCGCGTAATGAAGCCGACGTGATCGCCCCGTCCATTTTGTCTCTGCTACAGCAGCATGGAATTCCACTGCATGTGGTTCTCGTGGATGACTCAAGTACGGATGGCACGGCGTCCATCACTCGCCAGGCCGCCGAAGCCGCCAACTGCGCCGAGCGCCTGACAGTAATTTCTGGTTTGCCGCTGCCCTCAGGATGGTCGGGCAAGCTCTGGGCTGTACATCAAGGTGTTCAATCGGCCGCACGCCTCAACCCGGACTTTATCCTTCTTACCGATGCTGACATTGTTCATGCCCCAGACAACATCCAGCGCCTGCTCACTCAGGCGCAAACCGGCAACTATGATCTGGTCTCACTCATGGTGAGGCTGCATTGCAAAGCCTTTGCTGAACGCGCGCTGATCCCGGCCTTCGTCTTCTTCTTCCTTATGTTGTATCCCCCGTCCTGGATTACCAATCCTCGCCGCAAAACTGCGGGAGCGGCCGGCGGATGCATCCTCATTCGCCCGAATGCATTGCTCAAAGCCGGAGGCATAGAGGCCATTCGCAATGAAATTATTGATGACTGCGCGCTCGCGGCCCGCGTTAAGCAAAGCGGCGGAAGAGTCTGGCTCGGACTCACTCCAGACACATGCAGCGTTCGCCCTTACAATTCTTTTTCCGCTATTGGGCATATGATCTCCCGCGCAGCCTTCAATCAGTTGCGGCATTCCGCACTGCTTCTGCTGGCCACCCTTCTGGGACTTGCCATCACATACCTTGCTCCTCCGGCTCTGCTGCTCAGCGGCCAGCTGGTTCCATCTCTGCTCGGCGGCGCCGCCTGGCTCCTGATGTCTATCTGCGTCTGGCCAACAATCAGGCTTTACCGCCTCAATCCGCTCTGGACTTTGTTGTTGCCGGCAATTGCTCTCTTCTATATGGGAGCAACATTACATTCAGCGTTCAAATTCTGGACGGGGAAAGGCGGTGAATGGAAAGGAAGAGTACAGGACCCGGTGCAGTCATGATCGCATGCTGTTCTTGATTAACGCGCCACAATCTCTTCTGGTTGAATCGATCGGGGCTCTGCGACTTCGCCTTCGCCTTTGTCAATCCTGACGCCAACGGCCGCGAAGATCCGCTCTTTCGGGACCGCATCATAATCCTGCTTTGCCAGTTCCTGCATTTTGGCCAGGGCCTCATCGGCGGGACGTGGCGGCAGTGGGTCTCGATGCGTCATGGTCCAGATCCAGCTAGCCAGCGCCACCAGATAAGACAACTGGGCGACCTCATTGGCAATATTGCGCGCCAGCGGAACGTCGTAGACCATCATTACAAATCGTGAGGTCGATTGCACTGTGAGATACAGCACAAAGCCAATCGCGATTTCGGCTACAGATGACTTCCACGTAATGCCCAGGGACTTTGCCTGCAACAGGATGATCCACAGGATGGCAGCATCGGCAAGAAAGATGGTGCGTTCCAGGGTCAGGGGCAGGTCGAATAACAGAGAAGGAGAATATTGAGAGGAGCTGTGCGGAATCACCACGGAGAGTACAACCGCCGTGGAGATTCCCAGCACTGCCCAGAAACAGAATCGGGCCACGGTTCGGCCTGGCAGGCTCTCAAATGGTTCCAGAACGTGGACCAGAATTTCCAGCACCACCAGGCTGACCAGAAGAGCTTCAATGAAATCGCCGATATCGTACGTAAGGGCGTAGACCTTGCTGTTGGCCAAAAAAGCCATCGGCAACATGATTGCCGAATTCGCCGCTACGAAAAAAAGATAATAGCCAAACGCCTTCCAGTGCGCGAGGTAGTTTTTCTTTACCACAAACCAGCACGCAACGCCGTGGAACACCAGGCTGGTGGCCCACAGAAGGTAGACGGTTGACGTAAAGTCCTTCATTGCGGACGCTAGTTTACGCCATTTATCTTCCCACCGGGCCGGGGGGGTATCGGCGCTGGTACTGAGCTGTCTTCCTTAACTCCGTCGGAAATCAGGCCGAGCAAAAGCGCAATCTGTGTCAACAGTTCCGAGTCAATCATGGTGGAGAACCATCCTTGTCACCCCAATTTACTGTCTTCGGGGCTTGGAATCGACGCGCTGATTCTTCGCTGGTCGGGATAAATTCAAACCGGTGAACAATCTGAT
>DATFDA010000151.1:0-4076 GCA_035252525.1 Candidatus Angelobacter sp.
TATCATTTTGGGCTGGCTGACGATTCTCTCTTCGCTTTCGCCGGACTCTGGGACCGGTGGCTCGACCCGGCGACCCACACTCAGATGGAGACCTGCACCATCCTGACGACGAGGCCGAACACCCTGGTTAGCGACGTTCACGACAGAATGCCGGTGATTGTTCAACCTCAGGAATATGACCTGTGGCTCGATCCGGGTGTAACGGATCCGGCAAAGGTGAGCCATCTGCTGATTCCGCTGGATGCGCGGCTCATGCGCAAATTCCCGGTAAGCCAGTTTGTGAACCGGGCGGAGAATGAAGGCGCGGAATGCGCTCGCGAGATTGCCTTGACAGAGAGTGCTCAGCCGGGTTTGTTTTAGAACGCGGTAATCGGGCGTGCTCTGCCACGCAAACCCAAGACATTTACCGCAACGGGCGCTAAGGGCGCAACGGCACACGGGCATAAGGTTCCTTAACACTCATGAGGAAGCTAAAGGAGATCGCTCGATTTCAAGGGCAGGCGAGCTTGCTTATCCCCGCAACTTACGCGATAATAACGGTTTGTCCGGTATTCCGGGCTTCCAACAAGGAAAGGATTTAAGTAAACAGTGCTAATGATACGACTGGCGCGCATTGGTGCGCGCAAACAACCGTATTACCGGGTGGTGGTGATTGAGAAGGACCGGGCGCGCAACGGGCGGTCGCTGGAGATTGTTGGGTTGTATAACCCGCGGACCAGTCCGGCCACGTTCAACGTGAAGCGGGACCGTATTGATTATTGGGTCTCAAAGGGTGCACAGGTTTCTGATACGGTGGGACGCCTGCTTTCCAAATCACCTGCCGCCGATACTGCGGGTACTGCCGCTTAGTTTTATTGTTGTCTTCCCCGGTATAAAGCAAGAGAGTGTACAGGCCCCAAGCATAGCGAATTAAGGAACAACCTTATGACCGAAGCGGTCGGCGATATGCGTACGCTCGTGGAGCAAATTGCTCATGCTCTGGTAGATGCTCCCGGTGAAGTTCAGGTAACGGAAGTTGAGGATGGCGATGCCACCGTGCTGGAATTGCGCGTGGCGCAGACGGACCTGGGCAAGGTGATCGGCAAACAGGGCCGCACCGCCAAGTCCATTCGCACTATCCTTGGCGCCGCCAGCATGAAGCTGAAGAAGCGTTACACGCTGGAGATTGTGGAAGATTAACTCTTCCACCACAAAGGGCATGAAGGAAGGCCGGATTTGTGTGCTCTTGCGGTGACGGACTCTGCAGGTGTGAAACGGCTGAACCAGACTGAAGAGTTTGTCGCCATTGCCAAGGTGATCAAGACACAGGGACGCATTGGCGAAGTGGCGGCCGCGCTGTTCACGGACTTCCCTGAGCGGTTTGCAACGCGCAAACGCCTGTTCGCGTTGAGCGGAGGAAAAGACGACATCCGCCGCGAATTGCAGCTTGAGAGTCACTGGTTCCACAAAGGGCAAGTGGTGCTCAAGTTCGCCGGCGTTGATTCCATCAGCCAGGCCGAAGAGCTGATTGGCTGGGAGCTTCAGGTGCCGCTCAGTGAACGGACGCCGCTGGAAGATGATTCGGTTTACCTCAGCGAGCTGAAGGGCTGCACCGTGTATGACAAGGGCAGCGCGATTGGAACGGTGGAAGATGTGCAGTTCGGCAGCGGTGAGGCGCCTCTGCTGGTGGTGAAAGGAAGAAAAGAATACCTGGTGCCTTTCGCCAGCGAGTTCATTGAGAGGATTGCGCCGGCAGAAAAGCGGCTGGAGATGAAGTTGCCTCCCGGACTGCTTGAGGTGAATGCGCCGCTGAGCCGCGAGGAGAAGGACGCACAGCGGCAGCAAAAAGATTGAGACCCGGCAAATGAAGTTCGAGATCGTAACGATTTTTCCGGACTTTTTTCGCGGGCCGCTGGATTACGGCATTGTTCGCCGGGCGCGCGAAGCCGGCCTGATTGAGGTTGCGCTGCATGACCTGCGTGCCTTTACCCGCGACCGGCATCGCACCGTGGATGACCGGCCGTTCGGAGGCGGGGAAGGCATGGTGCTGAAGCCTGAACCGCTGTTTGAATGCGTGGAATCGCTGAAAGTGGGCGATCTCGAATCACGCCGGGCAGAGGGGGCCAGGCAGACAGTAGTTCTGCTGTCGCCGCAGGGGCGGATGTTTACGCAGGCTGTGGCGCAGGAATTAGCTGGACTGGAACAGATCGTGCTTGTCTGCGGCCGTTATGAAGGCGTGGATGAGCGGGTGGCGGAAGCGCTGGTTGATCGCGAAATCTCCGTGGGAGATTACGTGCTCAGCGGCGGCGAGTTGGGCGCGGCTGTCATCATAGATACGGTGACGCGGTTGTTGCCAGGAGCGCTGGGCAATGAGGCTTCTGCGCGGCAGGAAAGTTTTACGGCAGCGAGCGTGACGCGGGAAGCGGCTGCACAAGAAGCAGAAATTCCAGACAGCACGTGCGGTTCAGGCGGACTGCTGGATTATCCGCATTACACGCGTCCGGCGGAGTTTCGCGGAATGCCGGTGCCGGAAGTGCTCATGGGCGGCAATCATGAGCAGATCCGGAAGTGGCGTCGGAAGAAGGCCCTGGAAAAAACGCTGCGCAACCGCCCGGATTTGTTGAAGATTGAGGCGT
Source organism: Candidatus Angelobacter sp. (assembly GCA_035252525.1). Lineage (GTDB taxonomy): Bacteria > Acidobacteriota > Terriglobia > Terriglobales > Acidobacteriaceae > Angelobacter. The sequence goes on from DATFDA010000151.1 coordinate 2,616, forward strand.
TAAGCAAGGACGACAAAAAAGTTCTGGCGGAGTTAGCGGCAGAGAAAGAAAAAGCAGGCCATTAGCCGTTAGCCATTAGCACTTAGTCACCCGCTGCTTTTGCAGTTGATTGGCTAATTGCCAATTGCTAGTTGCTAATTGCTTTGAAAGGAATTCGCAATCGAACCGGGTTTAGCTGAATGCTGAATGCTGAGTGCTGATTGCTATAAAGGATTTACCATGTCACAGCATCCCATTATGGAAAAACTGGCTGCGAAGCTGCAGCGCAAAGATCTGCCGGAGATCAGTCCGGGCGATACGGTCCGTGTTCAGGTGAAGATCAAAGAAGGCGACAAAGAGCGCGTGCAGGCGTTTGAAGGCACCGTGATTTCGCGCAGCCGCGGTCCGCAGGGCAGCTTTACTGTGCGCAAGGTGAGTTTTGGCCAAGGCGTGGAGAGAATTTTCCCGTTCAACTCCAAGGTGGTGGACAAAGTGGAAGTTGTCCGCTCCAACCAGGTGCGCCGGGCCAAGCTGTTCTATCTGCGCGGACTCAAGGGCAAAGCTGCACGCCTGCGTGAAGTGGATACCCGCACGCATACGGCAACGGCCACAGCAGAAAACGCGTAATATCCGTGGCCAGCAAGCCGGAAAAGTCTCTGCGCGTGGCACTGTGGGCGGGATATGAAGAAGCTCTCGCCCCCATCGCCGCGCGTTTGCCTGCGAACGCGCGCAAGTACGCCTTGGCTGCGTGGCACTGCGACGTCACCGACCACCGCTGCATCCATGACGCCTGGGTTGAAGCCATCAGCGTGGTGGAAGGCGGGTCCGGTCCTCGCAAAGAGAAACGCAGCCTGGGAGTTGTGATAAGGCTGCTGGGTGCGCACCACGACCGGTACCTGATCCTGAAGTTTCCCGGGGTCCGCCGCTATCTCATCGAACATCCCCATATGGAGGAGCAACGCCGGAATGTTGCTCACGGCGACGTGCTGGATGATTCCATCCAGCTCACGTCAGACGGGGCCATTCTCTATTCTCTGCGCATGGAATTTGGGAGAGTTGAGATCGAAGCAAAAGATGTAGAATTCTCACAGCTTCCCATTTCGTGATGTCTTCCGCCGCCTCAAAGCCTGCCCGCAAAAAACGCAGGAAAATTCCCATCCCCATCAACCCTGAAACCGGCGTGCCCTACTCCAAGGGCACAATGAAGATGCGGCTGCTGAAGCGGCTGAAGTGCACGCAGAAATTTGAAAAGCTGGCGTGGCTTGCGGGCGCAAAGCTGGTGGCGGGTGTGGACGAAGTTGGCCGCGGATCATTGTTTGGGCCGGTGGTGGCGGGCGCGGTGATCCTGGAACCTGATTACCGCATCAAGGGACTGCGCGATTCCAAGCTGCTGGATGAAAAGACGCGGGAAAAGCTGGCGGCGCGAATCAAGGAACATGCCATCGCCTGGGCCGTGGCCGCTGTGGATGTGGCCCGCATTGA